>NZ_MOMD01000037.1:0-90629 GCF_001983015.1 Frankia sp. CcI156 | reverse complement strand
GGCGCCGGGTGAAGACCGCCGCGCGCACCGTCGAACGCGGCCACGGCCGCCGCGAGCGGCGCACCGTGAAGACCACCGAGGTCCGCGCGGGACTACTCTTCCCGCACGCCGTGCAGGCAGTGCAGGTCACCCGCCGCCGCCAGCCGCTCGCCGACGGGCCGGCCACGACCGAGATCGTCTACCTTGTCACCAGCCTGCCGACCCACCAGGCCAGCCCCACGCTGCTGGCCACCTACGCCCGCGAGCACTGGCTCGTGGAGAACCGGCTGCACTGGGTCCGCGACGTCACCTTCGGGGAGGACCTCAGCCAGGTCCGGACCGGCCACGCTCCCCAGGTCATGGCCAGCCTGCGCAACCTGGCGATCGCKATCSTTCGCCTGACCGGCGCCACGAACATYGCCCAGGCAATCCGACACCACGCGCGGCGCCCCGAACGACCACTAGAGACGATCAAGAGCCTTGCTTGCTAACCGACAACTTTGCCGGGGCCCTGGCCACCCATCCCGCCTACCCCGGGGCGTTCCTGCGGCCCGGCCAGCAGGCCGCAGCCGTGCCTACGGTGTTCCGGCTGGCTTTCGAGCTACCCCAGGTCACCCGCGTCGCCGTCGGCTCGACCAGCAGCGAGCACCTGCGGGCGCTCGCGGCCGCCGTCGACCTCCAGGTCGACGGCGGGCAGATCACCCGCTACCGGCAGCTGCTCGCTGCGCGGCCCTCGCTCAGGCCTGAAGCGCCTTGAGGAGCTCGTCGACGAGCACACGTGCCGGGTCGAGGAGCGGGCCGGAGTAGTCGGCCGGTGCGGTGACGATGTCCGCGCACAGGAACAGGGTCACGATCCGGCCGGTGCGGCTGCCGAGCTCGGCAGCGAACGTGTCGCGGATCCGTTCGGCCAGCGCCGGGATGGCGAGCGAGTTGACGAGCAGGTTCGCCGCGTCGAGACCGGCCGGGGCCAGGCCCCAGTCCTCCCAGTCGAGCAGCACACAGTCCGGCGCGGTCAGGTTCGCCCAGTTCAGATCGGCATGCGCCGGCACCCACCGGTCGAGCGTCGTGTCGAGCTGGTCGCCGAAGACCCGGCCGATCGTCGCGCTGACCCGCGCCTGGCTGATCGGCACGGTGTGCAGAGTCACGACCCGGGTCGTGGCCGCGGCGGCGAGCGCGGTCAGCGACCCGGCCAGCGTCGACCACCAGCCATCACCCAGCCCCGGATCGACGGTGAGGATGCCACCCGGCTTCACCGGCCGGGCCACGACGTAGCTGGTCTCGTCCGCCCGCCACAACAACCCCGCCTCGGGCTCAGCCCACGAGACGCCCTGACGCCAGACCGGCATCGCGACTCCTGGCAGCGCGGCGACGGTCTCTGCCCCGTTCCAGCCCTGCCCCGACACCTTCGACACCGGCCGCGCCTCGATACGCACCCACGTGTCGGCGTCGCTGGGCAGCCCGATCGAACGCCGCTTGCGCACCGCCGCCGCCCGGTCCAGCCGCACCCCGAGGGACCGCTCGACCCGCGCCAGGACCTCGTCATGAGAACCCGACCGCAGATCCAGCCTCGCCACCTGAGACACAGCGCACGCCCACCTCTCGCGACCAACGACAGCCTGCATCCGTGAGCGTAGGCCGCCCACCGGGAGAGATCATAAGAATGATCGTTCCCGCCGGGCATCGCCAAGGAACCCGCCCTCGACCCGCGCGACATCGTCGCCACCGCCCCCGGTCAGATCGCCGAGCCAACATCGCGCCCCGCCACTGTGCGGACCGAGCGCGCCCTGCGATCGGACCGACGCGTGCCGCCGACGTCCCGTGCCGTCGCCAGCTCCGCGCGGATCCGGTGAGTAGCTCGACCTCGATCAGCGGCGCCCATCAAAGATGATCAGGTCCAAGTGTCAGGGACTGACTGCTCCGGGGCGCGGCGGACGGTTCGGCTCTCGCCGGCGACGTATACGGGTGGAGGAATAGGACGCTTCCCGCATCCCACGACCCCGGCAGCCAGACGAGATCCGCGCCAGCGGCGGTGATCTGGGCTGGACCGAGCGCCGTATCAGGGTGCGGACCGTTCTCTCGGTCCTCCGAACCCAGAGAACGGAAGGAGGCGGAAATGGCGCATCACCGGAGCCGGCTGGCCCGCGGGATCACGGCCGATCAGGAGCGGCTGGTCAGGCTGGTGGTCTGGATCATCACGGTCATCGTGACCATGGCAACGCAGCACCACATGTAGTTCCCCGGGACGGGCAGGGTCTCTGCCGTCCCCCGCCGACTGGCGGGGGACGGCGCCCTGCCTCTCCATTCGCAGGGAGGTGCTGGGTGGGCATTTCCCGGCGCTGTCGCGTTCCCGGGCCGCGCCCAACGGGGCGTGCTCGCCGCCGCGCCGAAGGCGGCGACCAGCGCCACCGACAGCCCGCCCGACCCAACGGCCGCCGGCGCCCTGGCGCTCGCCGCCGCCCACGACCTGACCGCCGCGGCCGCCTTCACGATGACGACCCCGACGCTGGCTGGCTCACCAGGCAGGCCGCCGTGGCGCCGCGGGGGCGGTGGGGCCCTGCGGCGGCCCCCGTCGGCCGTCCAGGAGCCACGCCGCCATCTCATCTACCCGGTACCGAGTCCGTCGGTTGCTCCAGGATCCCGGTCGCTATTGACGCTCCGTCACCCCTCACAGGTCTGTGAAAGCGGCCGCCAGCGGTCGGTGCCCCTGTGCTCTGCTGGGCGAAGGCTAGGCGTGCCACTCCCATCCACGACGCGATTCGATCACTCGTACGCGGTCGTACGCACGTTCTAACGTGCTGGTAGAGGGGCATGTCCGCTCATACTCGGTCGTCGCCACCCTGCTCCGGACCGGGTTCGATTCCCGCCACCTCCACGAGCCGGCCCGTCGTGGTTGCCGACCTTTGGTCAGCCTCCCGGCGGGCCGCGATGTTTTCCGGGAGGGACCCCCGGACCCCCGTGCGACCGGCATGGATCTGGTGGGCGGCTGTTCGGTGGTGTCCGGGTGGGCCAAGGCCGKGGCCTCCTGGGGCGAGCCTCCGGGAACCCCGCGGGCGCGATCTGTTGGCGGTTCGGCCGCTGGTGCCGGGTGTGCCTCATGCCGCGGCGTTGCTCGGTGAGGGTTCCGAGGTGCTCGGTTTCGATGACGAGGTCTCCCCGGACCACGATTTYGGCCCTCGTGTGCAGTTGTTCGTCCCGCCSGGCTTTGACACCGAGCCGGTCAACGTCACGCTGGAGAGGCTGCCGGCTCGGTTCGAGGGTTTCCCGGTCATCTATCCGGACAGCGACCGACATGACGGCCGGCCGCACCACCAGGTGGAGGTGACGACCACGCGAGCGTTCTTCGTCGATCGACTCGGTGTCGACCCCGCCGACGGGATGGGTCTGGCGGACTGGCTGTTGGCGCCGACGCAGATCCTGGCGAGTCTCACGGGCGGCGTGGTTCTGCATGACCCGCTCGCTCTTCTTACCGCGCGGCGCCGGGCGCTGGCCTGGTATCCCGATGATGTCTGGCGCTATGTCCTGGCGGCCGGCTGGCTGCGGGTCAGCCAGGAGGAGCCGTTCGTCGGCCGCGCCGGCGGCCGGGACGACGATCTTGGCTCGCGCGTGCTTGCGGCCCGGGTGGCCCGTGACCTTGCCCGGATCGGGTTTCTGCTCGAATGCCGGTGGGCCCCGTACAACAAGTGGCTGATGACCGCGTTCGCGCAGCTGGCCCTCGGCGGCCAGGTCGGTCGGTACCWTCACCGTGCGCTGCGCGCGATGYGGTGGCGGGAGCGTGAGGCGGCGCTGTGTGCCGCGGCCAGTCACCTCGCCGACGTCACGAACCGGCTGGGTCTGGCTGAGCCTGTCGACCCTGCGCCGCGCCGCTTTCACACCCGGGACATCCAGATACTCGGCGCTGACCGCCTCACCCGTGCGTTGACCGATGCGATCAGCGATCCGCAGCTGCGAGCCCTCCTCACCGGTTTCGGACATCGACCTGACGGCCTACTCGGCCATCTCCCGGGCRCGTCGGGCCGCCTGGCGGCGTGGCTTATGACGGTCCACGCCGAATGAGCCGGCGGACGGACCGAAAGACGGGTAGCGTATCTCATCGGATACGTTTGGTGTCGTGATGGAGAGGACCGTAGCGGAGGGGGTCRCAGTGGAGGGGGCATGGCGGATTCGCTGACAGGCCGACTGATCGAATCCGCGCGGCTGGAGGCGGGCCTGTCCGGGGCTGAGCTCGCGCGGCGGGCGGGCACGTCACGGCCGACGTTGGCGGCCTATGAGCACGGGGTGAAGTCACCGACGTTGGAGACCGCGACGCGTCTGCTGGCGGCGGCGGGCTTCCGGCTCGACGCGGTGCCGGTGCCCTCGTTCGAGGTCGTGGTGGACGGGCGGGGGCGACCGTTCACCGTGCCGGATCGGCTGCCTCGGCTCCCGATACGGCAGGCGTTGGCACGGGTGCGCCTGCCTGTCCATCTGAACTGGTCCAACCCCGACCGGACCTACGACCTCGCCGACCGCCGACAGCGCCACAGGCTGTACGAGATCGTCCTGCGAGAGGGGACGGCGGATGACATCCTCGCCTACGTCGACGGGGCACTGCTCGCCGACGCCTGGCCGGAGCTCGTCCTTCCCGCCCCGATCCGGCGCGCCTGGGAACGGGCTGCCTTCAGATGATCACATCGTTGCAGCGGGCGGTTGCGCGGATCTTCTTCGGGCTGCCCGAGAGCGCGGGCTTCGCGGTCGCGGGCGGCGCCGCGCTCATCGTGCGTGATCTCGTCGACCGCGAAACCCGCGACGTCGATCTGTTCACCGCCCTCCCGCCCACGGCATCGATCCCCGACACGGCGGCGGCGTTCGAACGCGCAGCGGCTTCGCAGGGCTGGGCCGTTCGGCGGGTCCAGCTCACGGACAGCTTCGCCAGACTTGTCGTCGAGACAGATGGTGAGGTATTGATCGTGGATCTTGGCGTCGACAGCCCGCCGGACGAACCACCCACCCTCACCGAACTCGGCCCGACACTCAGCGCCCACGACCTGGCGGCCCGCAAGACCCTCGCTCTGTTCGGCCGAGCCGAGGCGCGTGATTTCACCGACGTGTACGACCTGGTGAACGTCTTCGCCAAGGAGGAGCTCGTCCACCTCGCCCAGGCCCAGGATGGCGGCTTCGACCTGCGGGTGTTCGMCGACATGATCGGAACCATCGGCCGGTTCACCGACGACGACCTGGGGCTGCCCGGCCCGGCCGCCGACCGGCTACGCCACTTCTTCTCCGCCTGGCGTCAGGAAATCACCGGCGGCTGAGTGACGACCGGTCCCCATCCGGATTCCAGCTCGACCGTGCCCATGATCGCGGTCACCAGACGGACCGCGGTGTCCGGACCCACCAGAGCCACGGAACACATGTTCGGCTCGGTRGATGATGTTGTCGGTCGGAGACTCACTGGGCATCGTCCCTGGTCAGGAGCCGCTTGGCGACTGGGCGGACAGTGATTTCGGGACCCTGCACCAAGATTGAACGGTGGCGGGGTCAAACGGTCGTAGCGACGGCCCTCGCCCAGCGTGGACGTGACCTCCTCATCGAAGCCCTCGTAGTCGTGGATGGCCCATTCCTCGGCCGCCTCRCCGTGCCGCCGGGCTGGTGAGGTCGCCAGGATGCGGGCAACGGCGCCCTCCAGGTCTTCGACATCATGATCAGCGGCAATCCAGCGGCCGTGTAGCTCGCCGTTGGTGTAGTCGGCGAGGCTGGCCACGTAGACGCGGGGTCCGTCACCTTAGGCGTCGTCCCCGTCAGCTTGCTCAGCCAGGGGCACGATCTCGCCGTCCCGCCAGAGGCCTGGTTGCGCCGGCTGGTAGCCGCCRTCTCCGACGACGGGGCACAGCGGTCCGCCGTCCTGGTGCGTCCAGGTGGACTCGTCAAGTCCGACCGAGTGTTCGATGATCTGCTCTTCGCACTCCGGGCAGGCGTAGCCGACCCGTTCGCACCGGTCGTCCTGCTCGTGTCGTTCGAGCTGGACAAGAGCGTCTTCGTAGCGTCGGTACTCCCGGAGGACGGCCTCCCACCGCTGGTCGAGGGCTTCACCGTCCTCCGTCTCCCAGACGTACCGAAAGCCCTGCTCGTCCTGGGAGATGATCGTGCCGCCGCCGGTGCCGTGGTCGACGATCAGGCCGAACCAGCCCAGCTCCTCGGCGCGGCCGATCTCCTCGTCCGGCGGTTCGCCGAACAGTTCGTTCAGTCGGTCTGGATGCAGGAAATGATCTTTCCTGGACGTCTCGTCGGCTTCGGCCAGTTCGGGGGCGACGGCGATCCCGCCGAGCATCCGCGTGCGCTCCCGCGTGGCCTCGATGCGGTCAAGGAGAGCGGCGTGCTCGGCCCAGCCGCTCACCGGACCCTTGTCGGGCCTGGCCTGGCAGTAGGTTCGCAGCGCTTCGACCCACGAGGCGACTTCCGGCGTCTGGGATTCGAGGTCTTCGTACAACTCGTGGTAGACGGTGTCCTCGATAATGTTGCCGGTGCTGGCCAGGCTGTAGAGGGCGCTGACCTGACCACCGTGCAGCTGTCCGGCGATGTAGCGCGCGGTGCGGTCGTCGATGGGCCGCTTCTCCTGGGCGGCGGCCTCGATGCCTCGGCTGATCAGGCGCTCGTCGTATGACTGCTCGGCGGGTGGGGCGCCTTCCTGGTTGATGATCCTTTCGTGTGATGGTGCGTGTTCCATGGGTGTGGTTCCTGTTTAGTTGACCTTGCTGGTGCAGCAGAAAGCCCGGCCGCCACGAGGGCARCCGGGCTTCCGCGGCCGGGTCAGGTTGCTGTTGGTGAGGTGCCGCCTCGTCGTACGCCCCGCTCGCGCAGCAGGACCTTCACGGAGGTCGGGCCGATCGAGAACTTCTCCGCGAGCGCTTGGGCGGTCGTGCCCGCCCGGTAGAGATCGATCAGGGACTCGATGTCAGCGGGGGAGAGCCGCTCTGTGACCTTGCGCACGGTGGGACGACGCCCGCGGCCGGTGTTGCCCGGCAAGCCGGGCTGAGGGCCTTCGTCGACTTCGTCTAGGACGGTGCAGAGGGTCCGAAGATCGCGGAGGTACCCACAAGAGGGGTTGGAGTATCTCCGGAGGAGGTCCACAAGCTGGCCCGTCGTGGTTGCCGACCTTTGGTCGGCTTCCCGGCGGGCCGCGATGTTTTCCGGGGGGCGACCCCCCGAGCCCCCCGTCCGGCCGGCGTGGAGCTGGCYCGGGGTGGTCAGGTGGTGTAGCCGGGGCGTGGGTCTCCTGGGTGAGCCTCCGGGACCTTGCGGGCGCGATCCGGTGGCAGGGCGGTGGGATCATGGCGTCATCGGCGGTGGTGGCACGGTCTGGGAACTCCATCTGTCCGCGRCGCGCTACGTCCGGAGATCACCAAAGATTGCGATGACGTAGCGGAGCCGACTACGGAGCTGCTGACCCGCTACTGGCGGCTACGCGGCTGCCTGCCGGGCGACGATGGGAACCTGACCCCGGTCACACCGGCGACTTCATCCCGTCCTGCACCTCTGTAGCGATGCCGGTGTCCGCTTCGCCGCAGGCCACCGCCGCATCCTCGCGAGGTATACACTTGAAGTATATTCCTAGCGTACAGTGCCCTCGTGAGTGTTCCTTTGACCCTGCTGGGGCTGTTGGAGCGGGAGCCGAGTCACGGCTATGACCTCAAGCGCGTCTACGACGAGTTCTTCGGCCGAGGCAAGCCACTGCCGTTCGGGCAGGTGTACGCCACGCTCGGCCGGTTGGCGCGCGACGGCAAGGTCATGGTCGGCGAGGCGGAGCCCGGYGACGGGCCCGACCGCAAGCGCTACGTCATCACCGAGGCAGGGGCGACGGAGTTCGAGAGCTGGCTGACCGAGCCGGTGGCGCCCGAACCCTCCCTGCGGACGGTGCTGTTCACCAAGGTCGTGCTGGCGCTGATGCTCGGCCGCGACGCCCAGCAGTACCTCGACGCGCAGCGCGCTGCCCACCTGCGGCGGATGCGCGAGCTGACCGAGCTACGGCGTACCGGCCCGCTCGTCGACGCGTTGCTCGCCGACTACGGACTGTTCCATCTGGAAGCCGATCTGCGCTGGATCGACCTGACCACGGCTCGGCTGGGCGCGATCGCCGAGGTGGTGCGCTCATGACCGTCCTGATCGAGGCCCGCGATCTTGCGCTCACTTTCGGTGAGACCCCTGCCCTGCGTGGCGCCAGCCTGACCGTCGATGCCGGCGAGGTGCTCGCCATCATGGGCCCGAGCGGTTCCGGCAAGTCCACCTTGCTGCACTGTCTGGCCGGCATCCTCACCCCCGACTCGGGGGAGGTGCACTTCAACGGCCGACGAATCGACACCATGAACGAGGCCCGGCGCAGCGAACTGCGCCGGCGTACCTTCGGCTTCGTCTTCCAGTTCGGTCAGCTCGTCCCCGAGCTGACCGCCGAGGAGAACGTCGCTCTGCCATTGCTGTTCGGCGGCACCAGCCGGGCAGGAGCACTCGCCCAGGCCCGGCCCTGGTTCGCCCGGCTCGGCCTGGACGGCATGCAGCGGCGCCGTTCCGGCGAACTGTCGGGAGGCCAGGCGCAGCGCATCGCGCTCGCCCGTGGCCTGGTCGCCCGGCCCCAGGTGCTCTTCGCCGACGAGCCGACCGGCGCACTCGACTCGCTCACCGGCGAACAGGTGATGGAACTGTTGGTGGGTACGGCCCGCGAGCAGGGCACGACCGTCATCCTGGTCACCCACGAGCCCCGGGTCGCCGCCTACGCCGACCGGGAGGCCGTCGTCCGGGACGGCAGGGCCAGCACATTCGCGGCCGAACGGATCGCCCCGTGATCCCCTTCGCGTTCCGCCTCGCCGTCAGTGGCGGCCGCCACGCCCTCGCCCGGCTTGTGATGATCATCGCTGCCGTCGCCATCGGCGTGGGGCTGCTGCTGTCCACGCTCGCCAGCCTGGGCGCCGTCGACCGGTCGAACGCCCGGCAACTCTGGTACAACACCGGCGCTGYCAGCCGGACCGAGACGGCCTCGGTGGACCCTCTGTGGTGGCGGGCCCACCGCGACTTCTACGACGGCAGGTCGCTCATCGAGGTGGACGTCGCAGCCACCGGACCGACCTCACCCGTCCCGCCGGGTCTGCGCAGGCTTCCGGCCCCCGGCGAGTACTACGCCTCGCCGGCGCTTGCCACGCTGCTGCGCGAGACCCCGGCGGCCCAGCTGGGCGACCGCATCCCGGGCCGGATGGTCGGCAGGATCGGTAACGCCGCGCTTGCCTCTCCGGACTCGCTGGTGGCGGTCATCGGCCGCGYCCCGGCCGAGGTCAAGGCCGCGCCCGGGGCACGAGCGGTCACCACCATCGCCGGCACGCTGCCGCCCGCCTGCGACGATGCATGTCTCGGCGAGGGCGTGCGCGGTGACGCCATGACCCTCATCCTCTCGGTGGTGGCCGCCGCGCTGATCTTCCCGGTTCTGATCTTCGTCGGGACTGCGACCCGCCTGTCCGCCGCGACGCGGGAGCAGCGGTACGCCGCGATGCGACTTGTCGGCRCCACTCCCGGGCAGATCTCGTTGATCGCAGCGGTCGAGTCCGCACTGGCAGCCGCCGCTGGCACAGCCGCCGGCTTCGGCCTCTACCTCGCGCTGCGCCCGGTACTCGCCACCGTGCCGTTCACCGGCAGCCGCTTCTTCGCCGAGGATCTGACTCTCACCGCGTCCCAGACTCTGGGGGTCGCCCTGGGTGTCCCGGTGGCAGCGGCGATCGCGGCTCGTATCGCGCTGCGCCGGGTCATCATCTCCCCGCTGGGCGTGACCCGCCGGGTGACCCCACGTCCGCCCCGGGCCTGGCGGCCGGTCCCGTTGCTGGCCGGTCTCGGGGAACTTGCCTTCTTCGTCGATCGCCGCCCGGCGACCACCAACGGTCAGACAGCGGCCTACCTCGGCGGCTTCCTGCTGGTGATGCTGGGCCTGGTGGTCGGGGGGCCGTGGCTCACCATGGCCGCCGCCCGGGTAGTCGCACGGCGTACCAGCCGTCCGGCGACTCTGATCGCGGCGCGCCGGCTCGCGGACGACCCGAAGGCTGGTTTCCGTTCGGTCAGCGGACTGGTCCTGGCCCTGTTCGTCACCACGGCGACGGTCAGTGTCATCGGAACCATCAACCACAACCGCGGGGTGCTCAGCGGTGATCCGCAGACCCGGGTCGCGGTAGTGGACGGTGCGCAGCCCGGTGACCCGCCGATGACAGGCGCCGTGCCGGACCGGCTCCTCGCGGACATCCGGGCAGTCCCGGGCTTCCGGGGCCTCGGCATCGTCCACGCCAACCCCCACAGGATCGGAATGGACCCGGCGGATCCCCGGCCATGGGCGCCCGGCCTGGTGGTCTGCACCGACCTGGTGCAAATCCCGGTCATCGGCCGCTGCCCACCCGGGGTGGGCGTCGCGGCCGTCCCGCTCTTCACGTTCCTCGACGTCCAGTCGAACAACGTCAAGCAGTGGCCCTCCGCCGCGATCTCCCGGGAGCAGGCCGCCACGCTGCCCGTACAGATGCTCTACGTGACCACCGACGGGTCGACGGCGGCCATGGAGCAGACCCGGACCCTGCTGACCAGGACCTACCCGAACTACATGGCCCGGACGGTCAACGACTGGGGCTCCCACCAGCAACAGGAGTTGGCCAGCTGGCGCCAGCTGGCCAACGTGGTGCTGCTGACCACCCTGCCGATCGCGGGCGCCAGCCTCGCCGTCAGCATCGTCGCGGGCCTGTCCGAACGCAGGCGCCCCTTCGCGATCCTGCGGCTCACCGGCGCGCCCCTACGGCTGTTGCAACGAGTCATCGGCCTGGAAAGCGCGCTGCCGCTGCTGGCAGGAGCCGCCCTCGCGATCGGGACAGGCTTCGCGGCGGCGGCCATGTTCCTGAAATCCCAGATGAAATACGATCTGATCTTGCCAGGCGAGGCGTACTACACGCTCGTCGTCCTCGGTCTGGCCGCGGCGCTGGGAATCATCACCTCGACCCTTCCACTGCTCAGGCGGATCACAGGCTCGGAGACCGCGCGTAACAGCTGATGCTTCCCGCCACGCCCCCATCGCGACGGAGCCCAACTGTGGCCTGCCCTGTCTGTCGTCCGGATTCGGTGGATGAGCGACGCCTGGACCGTTCCCGCTTCGGTGGACACCCGGATTAGCTGTCCGATCCGTCGGGAGAGCGAGCGATGGGCGYGACACGCCGCAGATTCACCGAGGAGTACAAGGAGCACGCGGTCGTTGTACTCGGCCGGGTTGTGGACACCGTCCACATCCCCCAGCAGACGCCCGACGACCACCCGGTTCACCTCCGGGAACGCCTCCCAAGACGGCACGCTCGCCKGTGCTTCCTGGCTCTGGGGGGCACGGCAGCCTCTGCGGACACCACATACCTCCTTCGCCCACCTCGGCCCGGGCCTCACACAGTCGCCGCACGACCGTGACCACCGCCAACAGGCCGTCAACCCCTACGACAGGGGTAGCGCCCCGCGTCAGGCCCGCTGCCCCATGCCGGTGCGGACCTCTTCCCACCGGCTCCGCGCGGTGCTTGGCGTGAGCGGGGGTGTGGGCAGGCCCGCGCCCTCGCGCAGGCCGGTGAGGAAGCTGCCGATCGCGGCGCGGGCGTCGTGGCGGGGCGACCAGCCGAGCYCCGTCCGGGCCCGGGTGGTGTCCATGATCGGTAGATGCAGGACGGCGTCGAAGAGCTGCGGGGAGGCGGGCACCAGATGCAGGTGCCAGGCGGTAGCCAGAGCGCCCCGGGCCAGGCCGGCCGGCATCCGGATGATTCTCGCATTGAGGATGTCGGCGAGCAGGGGTACGTCGACCACCGGGTCGGCCGCGATGTTGAAGGCGCCGCGGGCCCCGGTCAGGGCCGCCAACCGGTAGGCGTCCGCGACGTCGGAGGAGTGCACCACCTGGAAGCGTAGCCCCGGYAGATCCGGCAGCACGGGGACCGTCGCGGGGTGCGTGGGCGCCGCTGCCGGCCGTACCACCCGGCCGGGTAGCAACGGCCCGGCGAGCAGGCGCCGTTGCTGGCTGGCGGCCTCCCGCTTGAAGATGAACCCGGGCCGCAGCCGTACCACCCGGATGCCCGGATAGTCACGTTCGAAGGTGTCGAGGACCCGCTCCAGATACGCCTTCTCCCGGGTGTAGGCGGCCTCGGGCCAGCCGTGGGTCGGCCATCCCTCGTCAACGATGCCTTCCCGGGCGGCGGGCGAGTAGGCGCCGACCGACGAGGCATGCACCAGCGCGGGCACGCCGGCTCGGGCAACGGCCTCGAACACGCGGATGGATCCCAGGACGTTGGTCCGCCATGTGGTCAAGGGGTTGTGGGTGGGTTGGAACAACCAGGCCAGGTGGATCACGACGTCGGCGCCCTGGAACAGCGGGGCGAGGTCGTCCGTGACGACATCGGCCTGTGCCCACCGGGTCTTCGGCGCCGTCCATGTCGGGGTGCGGCGGGACACCCCGACCAGGGAGCCGACCTCGGCCGACCGGCCGAGGGCTGCCAGCACGCTCGTGCCGACATTCCCCGTGGCTCCCACCACGACGATCTTCAGGTTGCTCGGGGTCGGCRTCACCTGATCCACCTCATCCACCTCCTGCGGTCGGCCGGGAATCCCCCGTCGGGGGAAGCGGTCTCCCTTCGGAGGAACGGATACCCGCCGACGGGCGTCCAGATGCAGCCCTCAGCTCTCGATGAGTTGCGGTGCGCCGTCCGTCACTCCGAGGCGGCCGCGAGGGAGGCGGCCGCGAGGGAGGCGGCCGGTCTTGCCGCGAGGTCGTCCATCACCGTGGGGGAGACCCATTCGGCGGCCGGCCGGCGCAGGTGGGTGAAGACGGCCGGTCCGCGCTCCGCCTCGGCCCGTTCTCCCGGTCCGTTCCGCGTTGACCGGTCATCTCTGTCACCGACCGCTATCGACACAATTCTTTCTGTCGTATCGTCGTCCGGTCCGCGTTGCGGATATGGATCGGCGGGGTAACCGCACCCGCCCTCCTTGCCGGTTCGTCTTTATTATTTTTACCTTAGTTCCGCGAAACGCTGGCGGGTCGCGTCCCTTCGTGGTCGCCTATCGTTAGTGGTCCACCGCGTCGCCCACCACTCGGCGGCAGGAACATCAATTCCGTTCGTCAGTACTATGTGAAGTGTGTGATAATATGAAGAAGGATCTTGACTTTTCCCTAGTCGACCGGGCTCTGTCGGACCCGGCCGGCGTACCCGGTGACGGTCTGATGCTGCGGTCGGCGATGTCCTCGAAGCCGCCGGCCACCCCACGGCAGCGTCCTGACCACGGCACCGAGGCGAGCTTGAACCGACCTCCGATGGCGCGACCCTACGCTGCGGCGGGTGTCCTGTTCTTCGATGAAGAAGACCGCATACTGCTCGTTGAACCGTCGTACAAGCCGGGCTGGGACATTCCGGGAGGCTTTGTCGAACCGGGGGAATCGCCCTACTCGGCGTGCGTACGGGAGGTCGCCGAGGAGCTCGGTATCGCCCCACCGATCGGTGGTCTGCTCGCGATCGACTGGGCGCCATGTCTTAACGACGGGTGGCTCGACAGCGAGATGCTGGCCTTCGTCTTCGACGGCGGTGTGCTGCCTGCCTCATGGCGGGAGCGCATCCGGCTGGACATGGACGAGATCATCAACTGCGCGTTCGTCTCCGTGGACGAGGTGGGCGGGTTGCTGCCGTCCCCGCACGCGCGACGGGTCCGTGCCGCCGCGGCCCTGCGGGGGGTGCCGCAGCGTAGCGGATATCTGGAGTTCGGTAATCAGATTCCCGAGTCCGTCGGTGGTTCGGTGAGCGTCGCGTCGCTCGGTGAACCGGATGCTCGGGGCGCGGGCGCGGCTCAGGTGCTCGCGGGGCCACCCGCATGTGGTGCGGTGATGATGTCCAGCTTGGCGAACGAGGTGATGGAGGCATGACCGCCGGCGTCTCGGTGAGGATCCGGCGCACCGCCGGTTTGGCGTGACGGTTGCGCACCCACGCCCCCAACCGGGCCCGGGCACAGGGGAACAACGTGCCCAGTACCGTCGCGGTCGCGCTCGTGGTTCCTTCGATGGCGACGAACGTGTCCTCGGCCGGCTCACCATCCTGGCCGATCCCGGCAGGCCAAGCGCCGCGGGGCGCCCGCCGGCCAGGCGGACGCCCCGCGGGCTGTCACTGTTCGGGTGGTCCCGCAGTGTTTCGGGTGGTCCCGTGAAGATCAGCGCATGGGCTCGCCGGTGCGTGAGCTCCGCTCCTCGCGGGCTGCCTGCCCGGGAAGCGGGCGGACCGGCCCCCCGGCCGCGGGACGGCCCGCGACGGCGTCCTCGGGCAGCGGGGTGTGCCGGATCTCCTCCAGATCCTCGGCGGACTCGACGGAGATCCGCGGCAGGACCCGGTCGAGCCAGGCCGGCACCCACCAGTTCGCCGTGCCGAAGATGTGCATCAGCGAGGGCACCAGCACGGTCCGGATGATGAAGGCGTCGATGAGGATCGCCGTCGAGAGCCCGAGGCCCATCAGCTTGATCACTCGTTCGTCACCGAGGATGAACGAGGCGAAGACCAGGATCATGATCGCGCCAGCCGCGGAGATGACCCGGCCGGTCTCGGCCTGGCCGAGCGAGACGGCGATCCGGTTGTCCMGGCGCGCGGTCCACTCCTCGTGCATCCGGCTGACCAGGAACACCTCGTAGTCCATGGACAGGCCGAACAGGATCGCGAAGAGGATCACCGGGATGAACGCCTCGACCGGGCCGCCGCTGATGCTGAACAGCGATGCGCCCCAGCCCCACTGGAACACCGCGACGACCACGCCGAAGGCCGCCCCGACCGCGAGCAGGTTCATCAGCGAGGCGGTCAACGGGACCAGCAGGCTGCGGAACACCGCTACCAGCAGCAGGAAGGCGAGGAGAACCACGATCCCGATGAACAGCGGCAGCTTGCCCGACAGCGTGCTGGAGAAGTCCTCGAAGGTGGCCGTGATGCCGCCGACGTAGATGCCGGTGCCGGCCTGGTTCGCCTGCGGGATCACGTGGTCGCGCAGCTGGTTGAGCAGCTTCGAGGTCGCCTCGGCCTGCGGGCTCGTCGTCGGGTACAGGGTGGCGATCGCCGCCTGCCCGTTTGGGCTCGGCCGCGGGGCCGAGACGGAGGCGACGCCTGGTGTCGCGCGGGCCGCCGCCACCACAGCGCGGAGGCTTGCCGTGTCCTGCGGCGAATGGATCTCGGCGACGATGCTGAACGGACCGTTGAACCCCGGTCCGAAGCCCTCGGCCAGCAGGTCGTAGCCGCGCTTGGTGGTCTTGGCGGTGTCGCCGTTGCCGAGGTCGGACGAGCCGAGCCGCAGCGAGAGGAACGGGATCGCGATGACGGCGATGACCACCGCGCTGACCACCGCGAACAACTGGGGCCGCCCCTCCAGCCGCTTCGCCCAGTGCCACCAGAAGCCCGAGGTGCTTTCGTGCACCGGGCCCTCCTCAGCCAGCCTGCGCCGGTCGCGCCGGTTGAGCACCTTCATGCCGTAGAAGCCGAGCAGGRCCGGCAGCAGGGTGACGGCCGCGGTCATCGTCATCGCCACGGCTACCGCCGCCGAGATCGCCACGCCGTAGAGGAAGCTCACGCCGAGCGCGAACATGCCGAGCAGCGCGATGCAGACGGTCATGCCGGCGAAGAGCACGGCGCGCCCGGAGGTGTTGACCGCGGTGACCGTGGCCTCCTCCGGGCTCTTGCCTGCGCGTAGGCCGATGCGGTGCCGGTTGACGATGAACAGGGCGTAGTCGATGCCGACGCCCAGTCCGATCAAGGTCGCGAGGACCGGGCTGAACTCGGCGATCGTGAGGATGTGGGAGAGCAGGATGATCAGGATGCTGCCGACCCCGAGGGCCATGATGGCGGTGATCAGGGGCAGAGTGACGGCCAGCAACGAGCCGAAGGCGACGAAGAGGATGATCGCCGCGGCGATGATGCCGATCAGCTCGCTGTAGCTTTGCTGCTGCTGCTCGATGATCGAGACGATCTGACCGGTCGCCTCCACCTGCAGGTCGTCGCCGCCGTAGCCTCGAGCGGTGTCGACGAACCGCTGGATGTCGTCCTTGGGCAGCTCGATGCCCTGCAGGTCGAAGTCGACGGTCGCGAAGGCCGTGTGCCCGTCCTTGCTGATCTGGGCGGCGCCCCGCGGCCCGTATGGGCTCGTGATCCCGGTGACGTGCGGGACCTTGGCGAGCTCGCCGAGCATCTCGCTGGCCCGATCGGAGATGGCACGGTTGGTGATACGAGTCTTGTCACTGTGCAGCACGATGGTGGCGCTGTCTCCCGACGCCGCCGGGAAGTCGCGTTGCAGGAGGTCGATGGCCTTCTGCGAATCGGTGCCGGGCAGGGAGAAGGCGTCCTTGTAACTACTTCCGGCCACCTGGCTGATGCCGCCGAGCCCGAGCAGCGCGACGATCCACAGGAACAGGACGAGCCGACGGTGCCGGAAGCACCAGCGGGCGAGCGAGGCCACGGTTTCCCCTCGGGCGTTGGTGATCGGTGGTGTCGCTACCTGCGACGTCATGCTGACGATTTGCTGCTGATTGCTACCGAGAAACTTACCGGTCGTTCAGTAGGTAGAGTTGAGGGTAACATCCGTCGCGGACTCGATCGGGGGGGTGTATGGCCGCCATGACCGAGCCGACATCGCCCGATCCGGCATCGCTCGATCCACGGGGCGATACCAGATCGCGGATCCTCGCCGCCGCCATGAGCCTCTTCAGCGAACAGGGGTATGCCGGCACCTCGGTGCGGGACATCTCCGAGCGGCTGGGAGTGACGAAGGCGGCGCTCTATTACCACTTTCCGTCGAAGGAGTCGATCCTCGACGCTCTGCTGGAGCCCTTCGTGTCCGAGTTGGGTCGACTTGTCGATCTCGTTCGGCAGTCCCCGCCGCCGCCCCCCCGGATCATCATCGAGCGATTCGTCGAGGCGCTGGCGGGCCCCGGTGGCGTGCTGCTCGTCTTCGCCGACGACCCTTCGGTGATTCACCGTAAGATCGGCAAGAGCGACATACTGTCCCTGCAGCAGGCCCTCGTGCACGGGCTCGCGGGGCCGGCTCCCACCCATCTCGGGTTGCTGCGCGCGTACTGCGCGGTCGGATCCCTGCGGGGGGGGATCATCGGGATGGCGATCGAACGTGCCCAGGCCGCCGCCAGGCAGTCCACCAGCGCCGACGAGGAGCGCCGCAGCGGCGCGGGCGAGGCGGTCACCTGCTCCGAGCGCATCCGGGTCCTTGTCTCGCAGGTATCGAGGACATTCACCCCGCTGGTCTCCGCCGCGGAGCAGGGGGAGATCGTGGCTGCCGCCCTCGCCGCTCTCGGTGACGATCCCGCCGACTCCGTCTCCGTCTCCGCCGCTG
This sequence comes from Frankia sp. CcI156, assembly GCF_001983015.1. Classification (NCBI taxonomy): domain Bacteria; kingdom Bacillati; phylum Actinomycetota; class Actinomycetes; order Frankiales; family Frankiaceae; genus Frankia; species Frankia sp. CcI156. The sequence goes on along the minus strand of NZ_MOMD01000037.1, from coordinate 73,286 downwards.
GTTCCGGCGGCTGCGGCGCGGTGGGTGATGAGGGGCATGAAAGTGACAGGTCTCCCTCCGGTGCTGACCTGACCGGGTCACGGGATGCTCCGGTCGCCGACGCGGGTCCGGTCGAGACATCCTGCCCGGCGCACGAAGAACGTCCCGCGTGCCGGGAGGCCGCGGCGCCTCACCGGTCTCCCGCGCCGGACCTGGCCTCCGTCCGGCTCCACTGACGACTGTATGCGCCGGACCGTGAGCGATCCGGTGCATCACCCCTTCGTATCCACCCACCTTCGCGGTTCATGTGCCTCATCTCACTCTTCAGACGTTCGTAGATGGTGGTCCGTCTATTTGGTCGTGGCAAATGCCGCTTTCGCTCTTGTTTGTCTGGGGCGGTAGGGTGGTCGCGTGTGGAGGATGGATCAGCGTTTGGATGATGAGCCTTCCGCCTGTCCGGCGCACGCCGCGGAYGGGTCGACACATCTGCCGCCGGAGGTAGGTCTCGGCGGCTTTGCCTCCGTCGCGACCGGTGATCCTGTGGTGACCGGATCGGACTGACGGGAGGGTGTTGGCGTCGGAGCAGGCCGACCATGACCCTGACGCCGTGTACCGGCATCGAGTCGGCAAGGTGTCGTCGGCGCGTCCTTCCTCCGGAGGCAATGCGGTTGTAAATAGTCCGCAATACCCAGTCGTCGATGTGGAGCCAGTTCGAAGTCCCCGGAAGAAGGTCTCCGAGAGCAGATTCCGAATCGATCGGACCGCTGTCATATCGGGCGACGCCGGACGGTCGGGATGAGGGAGTGTGATAGGGAGTCCGGAGTCGCGCTAGGCCCCCGCCGTCCGATGTCGCCCATCTGACCATGGACGATCCGGCGACGGGACGGTGGAATGGTGGCAGTCGTGRGCCCGGTGGCGCGGAGTTACCAACGCGCCGCGGATCCGGAGCCCGGCGTTGATGAGATGAGCAGTGGCTGTTCGGATCGGTGCCGCCCGCCAGGGTGGCCGACGCAACGATCCGGCCGGCGAGTTCGTGCCAGCGGACCRCACCGAATCACCTTCGGTCGGACCACCTCGCAACGCGGGGCGACGAGTAGGGAAAGTTGTAGGTGACGTGCAACCAGTGCCCGCGGGGGAGAACGGCGTGAGGGGAATGACCGGAAGCGGTGTGTCGTGAGCACCCGGTCTCGCCCCGCTTTCGGTAACGGAGTGTCTACATCTCTCACCGGGCTGGCCCTACGGGCCGGCTCGGTCGTCTCGACCTGGCCGCCCCGGACCGCCGTCATCACGGGAGCATCCAGCGGTATCGGCCGGGAGGCCGCGCTGCTGCTGGCCGCGGACCGATGCCGGTCGCTGCTGGTCGGTCGCAACGGGGCCGCGCTTGACGAGGTGGCCGCGGCGACCGAGGGGCACCGGATCGCGGTCGACCTGTCTAGTCCCGGCTCGGAACTGATGGTCTCCTCCCGGGCGACCGAGCTTCTCGGCGAGGTCGACCTGCTGGTGTGCTCGGCAGGCCTCGGGGCGGCGGGCCCGTTCGAGGTAATGTCCCCGGCCGCGATCGCGGAGCTGGTCACGRTCAACGTGCTGTCGCCGATGATGCTGGTCCGGGCCATGTTGCCGGCCATGCTCGACCGCGGCCAGGGGCGCATCCTGCTGGTGGGCAGCATCGCCGGCGCGCTGGGAGTGCGCGGTGAGGTCGCCTATTCCGCAACCAAGGCCGCTCTGCTCGGTTTCGCCGACGCGTTGCGGTCCGAGGTTGCCGGTCGCGGTGTGACGGTGACCCTGTGTCTACCTGGTGTCGTCGACACACCATTTTTCCACCGCCGTGGCGCGCCCTACGTCCGTCGCTGGCCCCGGCCCATACCGGCCGGGCTTGTCGCGCAGCGCATGCTGGCGGCCACCGGACGCGGCGACGCTGAGATCTGGGTGCCACGCTGGTTACTCGGCGCGGTGCGGGTCCACGGTGCGATCCCGTCGGTCTACCGCAGGCTGGCGGGTGTCTTCGGATGATCCGCGGCGTGGTCTACCCGGCCGCTTCCGGCTCTCCGACCGGCCCTGGGGGTGAGCGACACCRACGATGAGAGTGCCGCGGCCGACGGGCGGCCACCGGCCGCAGGCCGCCCAGGTGGTGCCGCCGGAGCATCATTCCGCCCACGGACCTGTGAGGACCAACCGAAGGGGGCCGGCCAGGCGGAGCTCATCCCGATACCGGCCCAGGGCCGGCCCATCTCCCGTACCGGCCCGCGCTGATCGTGCCCATGACCACCCGGTGCGATCCGCATCCTGATCGCCTCGGCGAGACCCGGGCAGCCACCCCCACCGCGGAGCCTTCCGAAGAGCCTTCCGAACCCGGGCTCTGCGGGTACGTCCGCGCCGGTCGTGGCATCCGGGGATGCGGGATCCGACCCGACCGCGTCCGTAGTGCAGACCGCCATCGAAGGAGAGGCGTATGACAGCCATCGACGCCCGAACCAGCCCATCACGCACGCCTGCCCAGCCGGCCGCGACGGGCCTGGCAACTCCCGCCGAGCAGCTGCTGCGCGCCGCCCCGGCGGAGAACTTCCCGGTCTYGCCGTTCGTTCTGCCCGCGGCGGTTCGTTTCCACTTCAACGCGTTGTACGCCTTCAGCCGGCTCGTCGACAACCTCGGCGACGAGGCGGCCGGCGACCGGCTCGCCCTGCTCGACCGGTTGTCGGCGGACCTCGAGGTGATCTGGACAGGTGGGCAGCCGGAGCTGCCGGTCCTGCGCCTGCTCGCGCGGACCGTGCGGGACTGTGACCTGCCCGCCGAACCGTTCCAGCGCCTCGTCGAGGCCAACCGGCAGGACCAGCGGGTCACCCGTTACGAGACCTTCGACGACCTGGTCCGCTACTGCACGCTCTCGGCCGATCCGATCGGACGGATGGTGCTGGGCGTCTTCGGGCTGGCGACCCCCGACCGGGTCGTGCTGTCGGACCGGGTGTGCACCGCCTTGCAGCTCGCCGAGCACTGGCAGGACGTGGCCGAGGACCTCGCCGCCGGCCGGATCTACCTGCCGCTGGAGGATCTGGACACCTTCGGGGTGACCGAGGCCGATCTGCGGGCTTCCGTCGCGAGTCCGGCCGTGCGCCATCTGATGGCCTTCGAGGTCGCTCGGRCCCGTACGGTGATCGACCAGGGCGCTCCCCTGGTGTCGATGGTGCCCGGGCGGCTGCGGCTGGCYCTGGCCGGTTTCGTGGGCGGGGGCCGGGCGGCGTTGGACGCGATCCGGCGCGCCGACTACGACGTGCTCGGTGGGCCACCGAAGGCGACGAAGCCACGGGTCGCCGAGTTCGCGCTGGCGGCGCTGGCCCGGTCGCTGGCTCCCGGAGCGTCGGCGGTGGCGCACACGGCGGCCGCCGTCGCCACCGCGACCAGCGCGGCCGGGGCCTGGCCGGGTTCCGGTTCGGGTTCCGGTTCCGGTTCCGGTTCCACAGCCCACGGCGGCACCGCCGCGACGAGTACCCAGGCCGGCGTCCCCGCAGCACAGTCCGTTCTTCCGGAGATGGGTGAGGTTCGATGAGTACCGCGGCGCAGTTCCCCGCGGGCCGGCCGACCGTGGCGGAGGCGTATGCCGCCTGCGAGGCCGTGACCAAGGAGGCGGCACGCAACTTCTCCTACGGCATTCGCCTGCTGCCGGCCGAGAAGCGGGGGGCGCTGAGCGCCGTCTACGCGCTCGCCCGCCGCCTCGACGACATCGGCGACGGCGATCTTCCCGAGGAGGCGAAGTTCGCCGGGCTGGCGCAGGTCCGCGCGGAGGTCGAGGAGCTGGGGACGAACAGCTCCGATGATCCGGTCTTCGTCGCCCTCGCCGACGCCGCCCGCCGGTTCCCGATCCCGTTGGAGGCGTTCATCGAACTCGCCGACGGGGTCGAGAGTGACGTGCGCGGCACCACCTACGACACGTTCGACGATCTCGTCGGCTACTGCCGCCTGGTCGCCGGGACGATCGGGCGTCTCTCGCTCGGCATCTTTGGCAGCGAGCGGGCCACCTCCCACCGCGACGCCTCGGGGGTCGCGGACGCCCTCGGGGTCGCACTCCAGCAGACGAACATCCTCCGGGACGTGCGCGAGGACCTGCTCGGCGGCCGGATCTACCTGCCGCGCCAGGAGCTGAAGGCCGCCGGCGTCGAACTCGAGGTGGACGCGACCGGTCGCCTCGGCGGCCCCCCCGACGCGCTCATCGCGTACCTGCGGACGTCGGCGCAGCGAGCGGAGGAGTGGTATGGGCGTGGGCTCGTCCTGCTCGACCTGCTCGACCGGCGCAGCGCGGCCTGTTGTGGGGCGATGGCCGGCATCTACCTGCGGCTCAACCGGCGGATCAAGACCGATCCGTCCGCGGTGCTCGATCGTCGGCTGGCGCTGCCCGGCTGGGAGAAGGCGGTCGTCGCCGCCCGCAGCCTCGCGGGGCGGCCCGAGATGAGGGCGGCATGACCACGGGTGCCGGTGCGGACGTCGCGCCGGCATGGGGGACGCGGCCCGCCGGGCGGACGGACGAACGCCCGCATCTCGCCGTCGTCGGCGGYGGGCTCGCGGGCATGGCCGCGGCGCTGCTGGCCGTGGACAGYGGGGCCCGCGTGACCCTGCTGGAGGCACGTCCCCGCCTCGGCGGGGCGACGACGTCGTTCCGGCGCGGGCAGCTGTGGATCGACACCGGCCAGCACGTGTTCATGCGGTGCTGCACGGCCTACCGTGGGCTGCTGCAGCGACTCGGCGTCGAACACCTGACCACCCTGCAGTCCCGGCTGGACGTGCCGGTGCTGCTCGGCGACTCGTTGACCCGGACCCGGCTGCGCCGGACGAGGGTCCCGYTGCCGGCGCCACTGCACCTGGCCCCGGCGTTGCTGGGGTACCAGGCGCTGCCGATCGCCGAACGGCTGCGGGCCGGGCTCGCGGCGTTTCAGCTCGGGCGGCTCGACCAGCGCTCCCCGGCGGTGGACGAGCAGTCGTTCGGCACCTGGTTGTCCACCCACGGCCAGGGCCCCGCGGCGACGAAGGCGTTGTGGGAACTGCTGACGGTCGCGACGCTGAACGTGCCCGCCGCCGACGCCTCCCTCGGCCTCGCAGCCAAGGTCGTGCGGACCGGTCTGCTGGAGGGCGCCGCCGCCGGGGACCTCGGCTGGGCCGAGGTCCCCCTGTCCCGACTGCACGGCGACGCGGCGATGGAGACGCTCACCGCGGCCGGCGCCGACGTGCGCACCGGGGTGAAGGTCCGGTCCATCACCGCCGCGGGCAGCGGATGGGAACTGGCCGTCACCGCGGGCGGGACCGGTCGCGGCGCGGCGGTGCCCGGCACCGACGACCGCGGCGTGCTGCGGGCGGACGCGGTCGTGCTCGCGGTGCCGCCGCCCGCCGCCGCGTCCCTTCTGCCAGCCGGCGCCGAACCCGAGGCGGCCCGGCTGCGTGAGCTCGGCGACTCGCCGATCATCAACGTGCACATGATCTATCCTCGACCGGTGATCGACGGTCCGTTCCTGGCCGTGGTCGACTCGCCCATTCAATGGATCTTCGATCGCACGGTCTCCTCCGGGCTCGCCGCTGCCGGCCCGCCCGGTGCCCAGTACCTGGCGCTGTCGYAGTCCGCGGCGGAGCCATGGGTCGATCGTCCGGCGAACGAGCTGCGGACCCTGTTCRTCGAGGAGATGGCCCGGCTGTTCCCGGYCGCGCGGGCGGCCGGGCCACTGGAGGTTTTCGTCACTCGGGAACGTACGGCGACCTTCCGGCAGGTGCCCGGTTCGCTCGCGTTGCGTCCGGGCGCGTCGACCGGCCTGACCGGCTTCGCCCTGGCCGGAACCTGGACCGACACCGGATGGCCGGCGACCATGGAGTCGGCCGTGCGTAGCGGACTCACTGCTGTCCGTGAGAACCTGGCCGGTATGGGGGTCGACGTCAACGAGCCACGCGGGCCGGGCCCGCAGGCCCGAAGGACGGACGGACGGCTCCCCGAGCAGGTGGGTGAGTCGGTACCGGTAGGCACTGAATCGGTGAGCGCACCGGGCGGCGGCGCCACGGCCGCGCAGGTGCGGGATCCACAGGATCCACGAGGGGACAACGCGGTTCCCGCCGGATCGGCGGCGGTCGTCCGGCCGCTTCCGTCCGGCCAGCCAAGGSACACATCCACAGGGGGATTCCCGGTATGACCATGACGGTTCCGGATGCGATCGAGCGTGGGCGGACCCTCACCGTGCCTGCCTTGCGCGCCACGGTGGATCGGCTCCACCCACGACTTCGTCACGTCGTCGCCTACCACCGCGGCTGGGTCGACGCCGAGGGCGCGCCACTGTCCGGCGGCGGGGGCAAGCTGGTACGCCCGGCGCTGGCGCTGCTGTCGGCGCAGGCCGCCGGCGCCCCGGCGGAGACCGGGCTGCCGGCAGCGGTCGCCGTCGAGCTGGTGCACGACTTCTCGCTGCTGCACGACGATCTTATGGACGGCGACACCGAGCGCCGCCACCGGCCCACGGCCTGGACGATCTTCGGTGCCGACGGCGCGATCCTCGCCGGGGACGCGCTGCTCGGCCTCGCGACCCAGGTCCTGCTGGAGGTCGAGGGGGAGCCCGGCCGTCGTGCGGCGCTGATCCTGGGCGCGGGCGTCCAGGACCTCGTCCGTGGCCAGGCCGAGGACCTGATGTTCGAGAAACGGTCGGACGTCAGCGTCGCCGAGACGCTGCACATGGAGGACGGCAAGACCGGCGCGCTGCTGGCCTGCTCGGCCTCCCTCGGCGCCGTGCTCGCCGGGGCCGGTGACGACATGGTCAACGCCCTCGCCGAGTACGGCTCCCGGCTCGGCACCGCGTTCCAGCTCATCGACGACCTGCTTGGTATCTGGGGTGATCCCTCGGTGACCGGCAAGCCGGTGTTGTCGGACCTGCGTTCCCGCAAGAAGTCGGTGCCGGTCGTGGTGGCCCTGGAGGCCGGCGGAGCCGCGGCCGAGGAGCTGCGGGCGTTCCTCACCGGCACCGGGGAGTCCACCGAGGCGGAGCTGACGCACATCGCGGACCTGATCGAGCGGGCCGGCGGGCGGGACTGGACCACCGCCGAGGCCGACGGCCAGCTGAAGGCCTGCGAGAACGTGCTCCGCTCGCTGTCGATGCCCGCCGAGATCGAGGCGGAACTGCTGGCCCTCGCGCGCTTCGTGACCGAACGAGACCGCTGAGGAGACGACGGGTKAGTGCAGTCGCCGTTCCCGCCCGGCCCGGCGATCAGCACGTTGATCGTCTTCATGACCATCGCATGTACGACGAGGGGAGTCGTCGATGAGCCTGACCTCGGACCCGTCCCCGGCTGCTCCAAAGGCCGCGAAGAGCTCGAAGCGCGTTAACATTCCCGCGCCCGCCACGCCCGACGCTTACGGGATCTCCCGGTCCTCGCCACCGCTGTCCGGCGGTGGTGTGTCCGGCGGTGGTGTGTCCGGCGGTGGCGCGGCGACCGCCGACGGCACCCCGCCCACGACGCAGACCTCGGTCGATCCGGACCTGGCCGCGGCGATGACCGCGGCCAACCAGGCTCGGGACCACCTCCTCGGGCTGCAGTCCGAGGAGGGCTGGTGGAAGGGCGACCTCGAGACGAACGTCACGATCGACGCCGAACACCTGTTCATGAAGCAGTTCCTCGGCATCCGCACCGAGGAGGAGACCGAGCCGATCGCCCGGTGGGTGCGGTCCCAGCAACTCGCGGACGGCGGCTGGGCCACGTACTACGGCGGACCGGCCGAGCTGTCCACCACGGTCGAGGCGTACATCGCCCTGCGTCTGGCCGGTGACGAGCCCGACGCCCCGCACATGGCGGCGGCGGCCGCGCTCATCCGCTCCCAGGGCGGGGTGGCGGCCGCCCGGGTGTTCACCCGCATCTGGCTGGCGACCTTCGGCGAGTGGTCCTGGGACGACGTGCCCGTCCTGCCGCCGGAACTGATCTTCCTGCCGTCCTGGTTCCCGCTGAACGTCTACGACTTCGGCTGTTGGGCCCGCCAGACGATCGTCGCGTTGACGATCGTCGGGTCGCTCCGGCCCGTGCGCGACSTCGGCTTCAGCATCGACGAGATCAAGGTCGCGGCACCCGTGACGCCGCCGAAGYCGGCCCCGCTGCACAGCTGGGAAGGCGCCTTCGAGCGGTTGGACGCGATCCTGCACCGCTATGAGCGCCGGCCGATCAAGGTGCTGCGCACCCTGGCGCTGCGCCGGGCCACCGAGTGGGTCGTCGCCCGCCAGGAGGCCGACGGGTGCTGGGGGGGCATCCAGCCGCCGTGGATCTACTCCGTCATGGCGCTGCATCTCATGGGATACCCCCTCAACCACCCGGTGATCGCCACGGCGTTCCGGGGAATGGAACGCTACATCATCCGGCGCGAGACCCCGGAGGGGCCGACCGCCCAGATCGAGGCATGCCAGTCGCCGGTCTGGGACACCGCGCTCGCGGTGGTCGCGCTCTCGGACGCCGGCGTCCCCGCCGACCATCCCGCGATGGTGCGGGCCGGCCGCTGGCTGGTCGACGAAGAGGTCAGGGTGGCCGGGGACTGGGCGGTCCGCCGTCCGGCGCTCGCCCCTGGCGGCTGGGCGTTCGAGTTCGACAACGACTTCTACCCGGATACCGACGACACCGCCGAGGTCGTGTTGGCGCTGCGTCGCCTGCTCGGTGGCAGCCATGTCACCCCGGGTGGCACCGTCACCCCGAGTGGCAGCGTCACCCCGGGCGGCACCGCCGAGCTCTCGCCGGCCGCGCGTGACCGCGCCTCCCGYGGCCTCGCGGCGGTCGACCCGCAGCTGGCCGGGGCGATGCGCGCGGCCGCGGCCCGTGGGGTCGACTGGAGCGTCGGCATGCGGTCGTCGGACGGGGCCTGGGGTGCCTTCGACGCCGACAACGTGCGGACGCTGACAGCGAAGATCCCGTTCTGCGACTTCGGCGAGGTTGTCGACCCGCCGTCGGCGGACGTCACCGCCCACATCGTGGAGATGCTGGCCGACCTCGGCCGTTCCGACCACCCGATCACCCGGCGGGCGGTGCAATGGCTGCTGGACAACCAGGAACCGGGCGGCTCCTGGTTCGGCCGGTGGGGGATCAACCACGTCTACGGCACCGGCGCCGTGGTTCCGGCGCTGATCGCCGCCGGCGTTCCCGCCGACCACCCGGCGATCACAGCCGCGGTGCGCTGGCTGCTGGAGCACCAGTCGCCCGACGGTGGATGGGGTGAGGACCCACGCTCCTACGACGATCCGGCCTGGATCGGTCGGGGTGAGCTCACCGCCTCGCAGACCGCCTGGGCCCTGCTCGCGCTGCTGGCTGTCGACCCGCACAGCAAGGCCGTCAAACGGGGAGTGCGCTGGCTGTGCGAGACCCAGCGGCCGGATGGGACCTGGGACGAGCCCCAGTTCACCGGAACCGGTTTCCCCGGTGACTTCTACCTCAACTACCACCTGTACCGGCTGGTCTTCCCGCTGACCGCGCTCGGTCGGTACGTGACCCTCACCGGGGTGGCCACGCCATGAACATCTTCGCATCCGCGGCCGGCGGCGACGGGAACGCCGGGGGCGCAGGGGACGTCGGGGACGGCGCGTCCGCCGGGGACGGCGCGTCCGCCGCCACGACGAGCGCGGCTCAGAGGGCCGTCGCCGCGGCCGCGGGTGCCGGGATCAGGACCGTTCCGGCCTCCCCCACCGAGATCCCGGCGCAGGAGTCGTCGTCGCCGTCCCTGCCGTCGGCCGCGCTCCCGGCGTCGGTCCACCGGCCGGCCGCGGCGGTCGTCCCGGAGCAGGAGCCAACCCCCGTGCGCGGTCGGGCGCGGCTGGTCGTCGCGGCGGCCCTGCGGGTCGAGGCAATGGCCGCCGGTCGGTCGGGCCTCAGCGCGGACACCGTCATCGTGCGCACCGGCATGGGTCCGGAACGGGCGCGCAAGGCCGCCCGGCTGGTGCGCGACACAGGCCCGGACGCCGTCGCCCTCGTCGGTCTCTCCGGGGGACTGGCGGCCGGGATCGAGCCCGGTGACGTCGTCGTGGCCAGCGAGATCCGCAACGCCGACGGCACCGTCGCCGGCCGTTGCGCGGCCGCGCCCCTGCTGGCCGGCGACCTGCGCCGGCTCGGGCTCACCGTGCACGTCGGCCCGATCGTCACCGTGCCGCGGCTCGTCGGCGGCACGGCCCGCGCGGAACTCGCCGCGACCGGGGCCCTTGCCGTCGACATGGAGTCCGCGGAGCTGGCGGCGGGAGTCGGCGACGTGCCGTTCGCCGCCGTCCGCGTCATCGTCGACACGGCGGCGCAGCCGCTGGGACGTATCGACCTGGCCCGCCGCGGAATCCGTGGTCTGCGCACGATGCGTCCGCTCGGGCGCCCCATCGAGGCGTGGGCCGCCGCGGTCGGCCGTCGCCAGGTTCTGCTCGCCGAGCCGCGGGCGTTCTGCGCCGGCGTCGAACGGGCGATCGAGGTCGTCGAGCGCGCCCTGGAGATCTACGGCGCGCCGGTCTACGTCCGTAAGCAGATCGTGCACAACGCCCACGTGGTAGCCGACCTGGCCAGCCGTGGAGCGATCTTCGTCGAGGAGCTCGACGAGGTGCCCGGCGGCTCGACGGTCGTCTTCTCCGCGCACGGAGTGGCCCCGGCCGTCTGGGACCAGGCGGGCGAGCRCGGCCTGTCCGTTATCGACGCCACCTGTCCGCTGGTGGAGAAGGTGCACACCGAGGCCCGCCGGTTCACCGCCCGCGGGGACACCGTGCTGCTCATCGGCCATTCCGGCCACGAGGAGGTGGACGGAACCCTCGGCGAGGCGCCCGGCCGCATCACGCTGGTCGAGTCCTCGGCCGACGTCGGCTCCCTCGACGTTCCCGATCCCGAGCGCGTTACCTACCTCATGCAGACCACGCTGGCCCTGGACGAGGCCGCGGAGGTCGTCGACGCGTTGACGGAGCGGTTCCCGGYGATCGTCGGGCCGGGCTCCACCGATATCTGCTACGCGACCTCGAACCGGCAGAACGCGGTCCGCAAGGTTGCCGAGGAGGCCCAGCTCGTCCTCGTCGTCGGCTCGGCCAACAGCGCGAACTCCGTGCGGCTCGTCGAGGTGAGCAGGCGCGACGGCGTCGAGGCGCATCTGGTCGGGGACGTCGGGGACGTGCATCTGTCCTGGCTTGCCGGCGTGGACACGATCGGCATCTCGGCCGGCGCCTCGGCCCCGCCGTCCCTCGTCAACGAGCTCCTGACCGCGTTGTCGGGTCTCGGCGCGACGGACGTCTCGGTGCGTTCCGTCGGCACCGAGACGCTCGCCTTCCACCTGCCCAAGGAACTGCGCCGACCGGCCCCGGCGCCCGTTCCAGGGCCATAGTGCGCCCGGCTCCCGGGCGGTCCCGAGGTGCGGCCCGGCGAGGGCGAAGCCGGTGGCGTCGCCCGGGCGACACGGTGGGGTTCGGTTCAGCCGGATGCGGCGCCGCGATCGGCCGCGGGCGGCCGGGTCGGTGCGGCGTGCCGCTCACCCCACCGGCGCAGGGCCAGCAGGACCGGTGCTAGGTCCCGGCCGGAGGACGTCAGCCGGTACTCGTGCCGGGACCGGGCGCCCGCCTCCTGGTACGGCTGACGCTCCAGCACCCCCGCGCGCTCCAGCGCCCGCAGCCGCTCGACCAGCACGGCTCGGGGCGCCCCGGTGCCGGCCCGGATGCCCTCGAAGCGGTGGACCCCCAGCGTGATCTCCCGGATGACCAGCAGGGACCAGCGCTCACCCACGACCTCCAGCGTCCGCGCGATCGGACAGGCCCGCGGGCCGTCGGACGATTCCTGCATCGGTGCATCCTATCGATACTGGGTACGTATCCTGAATGCAGCCAGTCTAGGCTGCGGGCATGACCACGACTGAGCCCGAATCCGCGCGGCCCGAATCCGCCTCAGGCCACCCGCACGACCCGGCTGCCTGGGGCGAGCCGCGGAGCAAGACGATCACCTGGCACGACCCGCTGCCGGTCGCCGCGGCGGCGGCGTCGCTGAGCGGGTTGGAGTTCCTGTCCGCGATGCGTGACGGGCGCATTCCGCCGCCCCCGATCTCCCGCCTGTTCGACTTCCGGCCGGTCGAGGTCGCGCCGGGAGACGTTGTCTTCACCTGTCTGCCGGACGAGTCGGCCTACAACCCGATCGGCCTCGTCCACGGTGGCCTGGTCTGCACGATCCTGGACACCGCGACTGCCTGCGCGGTGCACTCCACGCTGGCGGCCGCGGTGGCGTATACCTCCATCGAGATCAAGGTTAATTACCTGCGGCCGGTACGCGTCGTCGTCGGCCGGCCGAGCCGGCTMACCGCGCACGGCTGGGTGACCAGGCCGGGACGGCGGGTGGCTTTCGCTGAGGGAGACGTCCGGGATGACCAGGGCAAGGTCGTGGCCACCGCCAGCAGCACCTGTCTGATCATGGGTGAGACGGCCTGATCCCATGGCCTGATCCCATGGCCTGATTCCGCGGCCTGGCCGGAGACCCGACCCGACGCTCGGCCGGGCCGGATGCGACCACGGRVACGTCGTCGGGCTGCTGGCCCGACATCGTCCGTGGACTGTCCCGAACCCGTGTCCGCGCTGTCCCGGCCTTGTCTTCCCGGTGTCCGCAACTCGGCGGGGTCGGCTAACGGACACCCTTGTGGGGCAGTTCATCGGACGATCCACATGCAGTCTGTACGTACACGCTGTATGGTCAATGCAGAGATCATCGCTCATCCACTGGTGACCTAACGAGAGGGGGCCAGCCGTGGCGGTCGAGTGGCGGTACCAGCTCCGGATTGGGACCTACCTGGCGAAGCAGAAGCTGCTTCGTCGCAAGCACTTCCCGCTCGTACTGGAGCTGGAGCCGCTGTTTGCCTGCAACCTGTCCTGCACTGGATGTGGCAAGATCCAGCATCCGGCGTCCGTGCTCAAGCAGCGGATGAGCGTCGACGACGCCTTGGCCGCGGTGGAGGAATGCGGTGCTCCGGTGGTCGCGATCGCGGGCGGCGAGCCGCTGATGCACCCGCAGATCCACGAGATCGTGAACCAGCTGGTCAAGCGCAAGAAGTTCGTGATCCTCTGCACGAACGGGCTGCTGCTCCAGAAGAAGCTCAAGAACTTCACCCCGTCGCCGTACTTCACCTTCGTCCTGCACATCGACGGTCTGCGTGAGCGGCACGACGCGGTGGTGGAGAAGGAGGGCACGTTCGACGAGTGCGTCCGTGCCTTCCACGCGGCGAAGGCCGCGGGCTTCCGGGTCGGGTCCAACTCGACGTTCTTCAACAACGACAGCCCGCAGGACGTCATCGACATCCTGACGTTCCTCAACGACGACCTCAAGGTCGACCAGATCCAGCTCTCACCCGGCTATGCCTACGAGAAGGCGCCCGACCAGGAGCACTTCCTGGGGGTCCAGGAGACCCGCGAGATGTTCTCGAAGGTCTTCGCGGACGGCCGGCGCAAGAAGTTCCGGCTCAACCACTCGCCGGTCTTCCTGGACTTCCTGGAGGGTAAGAGGGAGCTCAGCTGCACCGCGTGGGGCATCCCGAGCTACTCGCTCTTCGGCTGGCAGAAGCCCTGCTACCTGATGAGTGACGGGTACGTCTCGTCCTACAAGGAGCTCGTCGAGACCACCGACTGGGACGCCTACGGTCGTGGCAAGGACCCGCGGTGCGCGAACTGCATGGCGCACTGCGGCTATGAGACCTCCGCGGTGCTGGCCACCATGGGTTCCCTCAAGGAGTCCATCCGAGCGGCCCGCAGCGTCTGAGCTGGCTCATCGTGGTCTGAGCCGGCTCACGGCGCCACCGTCACCGTCAGGTGACGTCGTCCGGCCGGCAGGTCGCCGCCCCGACCGGGTTCACCCGGTCGGGGCGGTCGTCGTCTGTGCCGCCCCGCCTCGCGTCGGCGGGAGCAGGGCCGGCGGGAGCAGGGTTTCGCTGGCGTTGACGACGCCAGCCGGCCTTAGCCGGCGGTCCCGCGGGAGCCGGCGCCGCCGTCGGCACTGACCGGCGGCTGCTCGGCGAGATCGCCACCGCGGCCGAGCCCGCGCAGCAGCCGGTCGAGCACGGTGCCGACCTCGAGGCGGGCGGTGTCCGGGTCCGCGGCGCCGGCGGTGTAGATGCTCGCCTCCGACAGCAGGGCGGCGACCAGCCTGGTCAGCGGGACCACTGGCAGCGGGTCGATGCGGTCCTCGGCCATCGCGCGCTCCAGCCACTCCGAGAGCAGCCGGTAGCCGTGCTTCTCAACGAGCGCATCCCAGGCGTCGTTGCCCAGCACGGCCGGACCGTCGACGAGGACAATGCGCTGGAAGTCGCTGTCCGCGGTGGAGATGTCGAGCAGGGACTGGAACCCGGACCGGAGCTGCGTCCAGGCGTCGCTGGGAAGCTCCGCGTCCCGGGCAAGTTCACCGGCGACGAGCTGTTCGGCCACCTCCGTCGCGACCTGTTCCATCACGGTGYGAAACAGTGCGGCCTTGTCGCGGAAGTGGTGATAAAGCGCGCCGCGGGTGACCTGCGCGTCGGCGACGATCTCCTCGGTGCCGGTGGAGGCGAACCCCTGTTCGGCGAACCGACGGCGGGCGGCGGAGATCAGGGCCTGACGGGTGTCAGCCGTCTGCTCGGTACGACGGCTTCGTGTCACCCCTTGATTATGGTGTAGCCGAGGCCGTTGTACCCACTACCGTCCCGGCACGAGCGGGCCTGGTCGTGACGAAGCTGCTCCGATGCACCCGCAACCGCCGACGGACGCCGATCCGTGGCTGTTGCCTCGCCCCCTGGTCGCGCCCTCGCCAGCCGTTCGTCGCGCATCGCCGATCACTTTTCGTTTTCAACTGGTTGCAGCCGGGTATCTCCGATCACCCCTGTCGATCATGAGGTTACGGGAGGTGCTCATTGTTGCCGCGGGGCGTGGTGGGCACCATCGTCGATGCTCATGTCGGCTACCCCGCCGCCGGCCGGAGGCCTGGGATTTCATGGTGGCGCGGCAGGAGAGTTTCGGGGGGGRGATCTCCATACCGGCTCGRCCAGACCGGGACGGAAGCCTTGTAACCCCGCATTACCCAGGGCGCCCGCACGCCCTTGAGGGGCCCGTGGCAGTATCACTTTCTGTGACAGTGCTGCTGTGGGTCGCCGTTGCCTCTCTGCTCGCCTGGCTCTACCTGACCGTCGGCCATGGGTTCTTCTGGCGGACCGATCAGCGCCTGCCATCCCGGCAGGCGCCGACCGCTTGGCCCAGTGTGGCGATCGTCGTGCCGGCTCGGGACGAGGCCGACGTGCTTCCCGTGACGCTTCCGACGCTGCTTGCCCAGGACTATCCCGGTCCTGTCCAGCTGATCCTGGTGGACGACGGTTCCACCGACGGGACCACGGAGGTTGCCCGGGACCTGGCGGAACAGGCCGCCGCGCGTGGTGAGACCAACGTGACGCCGGCCATGACCACATCCACCGAACCCCCCACTGGCTGGACCGGGAAGCTGTGGGCGCTGCGGCGGGGCATCGAGTGYGCTGGCGACGTCGACTTCCTGCTCCTCACCGACGCGGACATCTCCCACCGCCCGGGATCGCTGACCGCGCTCGTCGAGTCGGCGACCTCCCAGAAGCTGGACATGGTGTCGCAGATGGCCGTGCTACGGGTGCAGACCGGCTGGGAGCGTCTGATCGTCCCGGCCTTCGTGCACTTCTTCGCGATGCTGTACCCGTTCCGGTGGTCGAACCGGCCGGGTTCGCGGGTGGCCGCCGCGGCCGGCGGATGCTCCCTGATCCGCCGGGAGGCCCTTGCGGCGGCCGGTGGACTGGCGGAGGTGCGCGGCGCCGTCATCGACGACGTGGCGATCRCGCGGATCATCAAGCGCTCGGGCGGGCGGACGTGGCTCGGACTCGCCGAGCAGGTCCACAGCCAGCGCCCGTATCCGCGGCTCGCGGATCTGTGGAAGATGGTGTCCCGCAGCGCCTATGCGCAGTTGCGGCACTCCCCGTCGCTGCTGGTCGGGACCGTGTTGGGACTGAGCCTGGTCTTCGTCATCCCAGTGGTCGCGACCATCGTGGGCATCGTGACCGGCGACGTCGCCACGGCTCTCGTCGGTGGGATCGCTTGGTTGATCATGACTGTCACCTATCTGCCGATGACCCGCTACTATTGTCAGCCGCTGCCGCTGGCCCTGCTGCTCCCCGGAGTGGCCGTGCTGTACCTCGCGATGACGGTGGACTCGGCGCGGCTCAAGCGGGCCGGGCGGGGAGCGGCCTGGAAGGGACGTACCTACCAGGATCACGGTGCCCCGGCCGCCGCCCCCGAGTATCCGAACGGCCCGGGTGAACGGCGTGAGGGTTCGGTGGCCGGGCCGCCCGACTCCGGCGGCTCATCGGCCTCCGCCGGCGGCTCATCGGCTTTGCCATCCGCCTCGTCCACGGTGCCCGCAACACCCCTGGTAATGGCGACATCCTCGGCGGTCCCCGCGCCGGCCGTGGCGCCGGCTTCCCCCACGCCTACGTCCATACCGACGCCCACTCCCACGCGGTGGCCCGCATCGTCATCGGCCTCGCCGCCGGTCCGGGGCGGATCGACCGATCAGCCCCGGACCTAGCCGGTGGTCCCGAGCTAGGRCGGGGTGCCGTGGCCGAGTCGGTAGAGGGCGGTGGCTAGGAACGCTCCGTCGCGTGAGTGAGTCATCCATCCCGGCCGGGACAGTCGAACAGGACCGGCTGGCGGTCGGCCTCACCATCCGCGACAGGCAGATCGTCGCCCTGCTGGGTCGSCCTCCGGCTTGGACCGCGACAGTAACCGCCGGGCCCGCGCCGGACAGGCGGTCGCGCTGTTCTATCGGCTCTACGGCACCGCACCCGCGCCTGACTGCCCGTCCGAGTCAGACCGTGGCAGGAGCCSGCCCTTGTTCCAGACGACGTCGGAGAGTAACCGCATTCTCGGCAAGGGCGGAGATGAGATAACCCGGACCAGCCAGGGGAAGCAGCGCCACCCCGYCCGCGACGGCCGCTTGCGCGCCGGATTCCGCCCTCTTTGCCGGCACGGACTCCCGCCGGGCTGCCGGAGAGCCCACCGGATCGGGCCCCGCGACGAGGAGCGACCCGAGGGCACGAGCCGAGCCGAGGAGGGCTGGTCCGGTCAGGCCAGGTATCTCGGGACCGAGGACGAGATCCTGGCGCAGCAGGGGGGTCGGTTCGGATGGCGGATCCACCTCCGCATGGGCGTCCATGTCCACCCGCAGGGTGCTACGTATCGATCCGGTCGTCTCCCCGAATCGGCCCAGCACGATCTCCTCGCGCAGCCGTAGCCAGGCCGTGGTCGCCAAGTGCACATCGGTCACCAGGAGATGGTCCGAGCCCCGCGCCGCGACGGTCGGCTCCGGCGCGAAGTCCAGCGCGCCACCCGGGGCCACCCGTGCCGACACGGTGAAGCGGGACGGCCCGGGCCCGTGACCGGGCAGGGCCACCGTCGCGGCCACCGAACGCACCACCAGGCGCACCCCGCTGCCGACGGAGATGTCGAGTCCCAGATCATCACCCGCCAGCGGTCCGGCGGTCGCGTTGACCAGGTGAACCGTCGCGGTCGGCAGCGCGTCCGCGGATAGCGCGGGCACCGTAGACGGGGCCCTGGTCCGACCAGGGGATGCTCCGGTCTGGCGCAGGACGATCGGCACGTCGGAGCGCAACTCGATGAGCCTCGCCGTGCCGTCCGGAGCCGATTCGACCCGGATGACGGCCCGTGCCCGTACGGCCGTGCGGCCCGTTCGGGCGGCCGTGACGAGGGGGCCCTCCGGCCCGGCCGCGACCCCGCCCAGGATGACCCCCCGTCTCATGGCTGCCATGGTGCCAGCCGGGGGCGACGGGATCGGCCGGCGCCCGCGGGTCCACCCGGCGCCGCGCGATCGCGATCGGYCGAGTAGCCGACCATGCGAGTAGCCGACGGGCCGGGTCTGGGACCGATGACGACGAGTCGGCGGRCACCGGTCAGGATGTGAACATCCGTAGCGCCGTGGTGCGGTGCCGTTCGGCCAGGAGATCGAGGCGGATACCGGTGACGGCGGGCAGCAGCCGGGGCGGGCGTCRGGAAGCCTCCGCGCCGGCCAGCGCGATCGCCTCGACCTCGTCGGCGAGCCGGGCGAGCACGGCGGTGACGGCCAAGGGGTCCAGCCCCATCAGGCGGGTCGCGGCGGTCGCGGGTCCGGTGACCGTGGTGTGGGCGGCGACCAGGGCGGCGTCCGAGGGACGCAGGCCCGCGCCCGCGGCGACCATGCCTAGTGCGCACGGGTGGTGCGGTGCACGTGGACCGGGCGGCACGGGCCAGGCGGCCCGGCCCGCTCGCAGCAGCGTGCGCCCCTGAGCCCGGCTCGCGTCGCGTTGGGCGGGGGAGGGCATCCGGGCGTCGAGCTCGGCGTCCAAGGTGGCGATGGTGGTGGGTGTGACGATGGTGACGGGTGTGACGGATGCGGTGGGGACGTGGTCGGCGTGTGGCGCCCGCGTCGCGGGACCCGGCTGCGTGCCGGCCCGGCAGGCTGCGGCCGCGAAGGCCGCGGCGACCAGGCCGGTCGTGGTGAGCCGTCCGACGAGGAAGGCCGCCAGGTCGGACAGGTTCGCCAGACTCCCGTCCGTCACCGCTGCTTCAACACCGCCCGAGTGGGCGTGACCTCCCGTGGGCATCCGGCCGTCCGCGAGGACCAGCAGCGTCGCCCGYCGTCCGGATCGCCCGGTCGGACCAGCCACGTCCTCGGTCCCGCCGTCCCGTGCGGTATCGCCCTCAATCGTCACCGTAGCCGCTCCCGGCGTTAGTCAGTGTCCGAACCGCTGTGGCGTTTACATTCATCGGGCCCGGAAGCCTCTGGATACGCAGTGACAGCCGTGGTAAGAACCGTCAGAACACTCAGAATCAGAACATTCAGAACAGGAAGTAGCGCTGGGTCATCGGGAGTTCGCTCACCGGATCCGCCTCGATCGCCTCACCGTCCACCGTGACGGTGAACGTGTCGGGGTCCACCCGGATGTCCGGTGTCGCGGTGTTCTCGGGAAGATCCGCCTTGCCGCGGCGGCGCACATCCGCGACCGGCACCACCGGGGTGGCGAGCCCCAGCCGTCCGGGCAGCCCGTCCTCGATCGCCGCCGGGGCAACGAAGATCAACGACGACGCGGCGGCCGGACCACGGGCGGCTCCCCACATCGGCCGGGGCAGCACCGGCTGCGGGGTCGGGATGGAGGCGTTCGCATCGCMCATCGCGGCCCAGGCGATGAACCCGCCCTTGAGGACCAGCGACGGCCGCACCCCGAAGAACRCCGGGTCGTACAGCACCAGGTCGGCGAGCTTGCCGGGCTCCACCGAGCCGATCTCCGCGTCCAGGCCGTGCGCCACCGCCGGGCAGATCGTGTACTTGGCGATGTAGCGTCGGGCCCGGGTGTTGTCGGCCCGATCGTCGCCGGCCAGGGACCCGCGCCGGAGCTTCATCACATGCGCGGTCTGCCAGGTACGCAGGACGACCTCGCCGATCCGGCCCATCGCCTGCGAGTCCGAACCGATCATCGAGATCGCGCCCAGGTCGTGCAGGATGTCCTCGGCGGCGATCGTCGACGGCCGGATCCGGCTCTCGGCGAAGGCCAGGTCCTCGGGCACGCTGGGGTTGAGATGGTGACAGACCATCAGCATGTCGAGGTGCTCGTCGAGGGTGTTGACGGTGTGCGGGCGGGTCGGATTCGTCGATGACGGCAGCACGTTGCCGGCGGCCGCGACCGTGATGATGTCCGGGGCATGCCCGCCGCCGGCCCCCTCGGTGTGGTACGCATGGATCGCCCGGCCGGCGATGGCGGCCAGCGTGTCCTCGACGAAGCCGGCCTCGTTCAGGGTGTCGGAGTGCAGCGCAACCTGGACGCCGGCGGCGTCGGCGACCCGCAGGCAGGCGTCGATTGCGGCCGGCGTCGTCCCCCAGTCCTCGTGCAGCTTGAAGCCGGCCGCCCCGGCGCGCAGCTGTTCCCACATCGACTCGTCGCTGACCGTGTTGCCCTTGCCGAGCAGGACAACGTTGACCGGCCAGTCGTCCAGCGCGGACAGCATCCGCGCCAGGTTCCAGGATCCGGGCGTCACCGTCGTCGCCTTCGTGCCCTCGGCCGGGCCGGTGCCGCCGCCGATCAGCGTGGTGATGCCGGCGCCCAGCGCCTCCGGAACCTGCTGCGGGCAGATCAGATGGACGTGGCAGTCCACCGCGCCGGCGGTGAGGATCTTCCCGTTACCGGCGATGATCTCGGTGCCGGGCCCCATCACCAGCTCGGGATGGACGCCGTCCATTGTGTCCGGGTTGCCGGCCTTACCCAGCGCGACGATCCGGCCATCGCGGATCCCCACGTCGGCCTTGACCAMACCCCAGTGGTCGAGAACGACGGCGCCGGTGATGACGAGGTCGGGCRCACCCTCGGCGCGGGTTGCCAGGGACTGCCCCATCGACTCACGGATGACCTTGCCGCCCCCGAAGACGGCCTCGTCACCGGTCCCGGTGCCCGCCGGCCCGCGGCTGCGGTCCTCCGTCACCTCGATGAACAGGTCGGTGTCCGCGAGCCGGATACGGTCGCCGACCGTGGGGCCGTACAGCGCCGCGTAGCGGGAGCGGTCGAGTCGGCTCACGAACCCTCTCCCTGAAAGCCCGATATATCCTCGATCGTCGCGGTGTCCGCAATCCGGGTGCCGCTCGCGGCGTCCAACGGGCCGGCCGATTCCGGCCGCAGGCCCGGCACGACCCGGGCGCCGGCCAGCGGCACCAGTTCGATCTCGCGTTCCACGCCGGGTTCGAAGCGGACCGCGGTGCCGGCGGGCACCGCGAGCCGGTGGCCCCAGGCACTCGCCCGGTCGAAGTCGAGAGCGGGGTTCGCCGCGGCGAAGTGGTAGTGCGAGCCGACCTGCACCGGCCGGTCGCCCATGTTACGGACCAGCACCGTGCGTACCGGGCGTCCGGCGTTGATCTCGACGGGATCGTCGCCGGTCAGGATCTCCCCGGGGATCACGGGATCGGCCGGTGGACGGTGACCAGCTTGGTGCCGTCCGGGAAGGTGGCTTCGACCTGCACCTCGCCGAGCATCTCCGGCACGCCCTCCATGACGTCGTCCCGGGTGAGCACGGTTCGCCCGGCGCTCATCAGGTCCGCGACGCCGCGACCGTCCCGCGCGCCCTCCAGCAGGAACGAGGTGATGATCGCGGTCGCTTCGGGATGGTTCAGCCGCAGCCCACGGGCTCGCCGTTCACGGGCGAGCCCGGCCGCCACATGGATCAGCAGTCGTTCCTGTTCATGGGGGCTCAGCAGCACGAATGCGAAGCCTAGCAGGTCGGGGAATGCCGCCGGCCTGGTTCGGTTCGGCGCGGTCCACGACATGCCGGCGACGCTCCGGCCCCGATGCTCGTCGGACATATCGGGGCGCAATGTGACGGTCAGGTGAACGGCGACGCTCTCGCAACCCAAGAAAAGTTTCGTCCAGGTTTCTGTCCCGACATTGCCGGGGACGCCGCGGGAGCGTGGTTCCGTCAACAGTAAGAATGGAGTTACTGGTAATTCACCCGGGCGCGATGGGACCGATACGCATCCTTTCTAGCGTCCGGGGAACCGCTCTGGCGTCCGGGGAACCGCTCGGGCCGGTCGGACCGACCGGCAGGTGGGGGTACGCCCGGAATGAGGCTGACAGGGGTTCGGTTGCTCACACTGGTCTTCGGGCGGGGCCGCGCCGCGGTCGGCATGATCGCCGGGATCGTCGTGTTCTTCCCGTCCCTGGTCAACATGGTGTTCCACCCGCGTTACCGRCTGGCTCCGGCGCATGGTGGGTAATGACACGTGGCAAACAACAATCACGCCATCGCCGCCCTCCCGGCGGGTGGTGCCGGTCCGCCGACTCCGGGGACACCCGGCTTGTCTTGGAGTAAAGGAAGTAATGGGGGTGATTTCGCCGTTGGTCATACGTGATCCCGTTCCGGGCGTGCCGCCATCGGATGCAGACTCGGTGCTGACCGGCAGACGAGAGGCCGCCATGAACGCCGAACGCTCCAGCCGGGGACCCCGACTGATGACGGTGTCCGGCGGAGCGTCCCAGCCGACCGTCTCCTCTGCCACGCCCCACCGATCGGCGACCCCGGCCCGCACGGCGGCGTCGGGCACGACCTCCACCACCGCTCCCGCGGTCGACCCGCGTGATCCGGCGGCGGCTCCTGGTCCGACCGGGCAGGCACCCGTGGTCGGCGCGGACCTGCTGCGTCCGTCCGAGGCACAGCTCGCTCGACTGCGTCGGGTGGCCGCGGGTGAGGAGGAAGCCGACCTCGTCATACGCGGTGGGCTTGTCGTCGCCGTCCACAGCGGTGCCGTGGCCGCGCGGGACATCCTGATCGTGGGGTGCTACATCGCCGCGGTCACGAAGCCGGGAACGTTGGCGGGTCGGCGCTCGCTCGACGCCGCCGGCAGATTCGTCCTGCCGGCCTATGTCGACGCCGGCCTGCGTGTCGAGGAGACGCTGCTCACTCCGKGGGAACTGGCTCGCCTGATCGTCCCGCGGGGAACCGTCACCCTGGTGACCGACCCGGCCGTCCTGGTCGCGCTGGGCGGTCTGCGCGGTGTGGATCTGGTGACGGGATCCTCGACCCCGTTGCGGGTGCTGGTCCGAGCGGGGCAGGTGCCCGGGAGGCAGGTCCCCGGGACCGGGGCGCCCGCAGCCCCGGTCGTCGAGGTGCCTCCGATACCGCCCGCCTCCGCGCTGACCGCGCTGTCCTCGGTAGGGGCGGCGCCCGTCAAGTCGTCCGCCACGGAGGCCGGCGGTCTGCTGTGGGCGGCCGGCAGCGGGGCCGAGCCGGTCCGGGGCAGGGCCAGATCGGTCGCGGAGCTTGCCACGGTCGGGCATCTCGATCACGACGTGCGACTCGCGGTCGGTCGGGGGATGGGCCAGATCGACGCCATCCGGCGGTTCTCCCTGCTCCCCGCCCGCAGGCACGATCTGGAACCCACCCTGGGGTCAATCGCGCCCACCCGCTTCGCTGATCTCCAGGTCGTCTCCTCCCTGGCCGGAACCGCGCCGCCCGACGTGGTGGTGGCGGGTGGCCGGATCGCCGCGGAATGCGGCCGACCCCTGTTCGACAACCTCGACATCTCGCCCGCCTGGGCCACCAGCCGGACACGACTCCCGGCGAACCTGCACGCCGGCTCCTTCACATCACTCGGCCTGCGACGGTCCCACCGGCAGGATGCCAGTGTGGTCGTGGTGAGCGTCGATCCCCCCCGCGACCCGGGGACGGCGCCGCCCGTCGGTGGACCAGCGCGGGCGTTGCGGATGACCGGGACGGGCCAGGTCTCCGGCCTCTCCCACCCGCGTGGACTCCGTACCGTGCGGGTGGAACCCACCCTGCGGGACGGCTGGGCGGTAGCCGATCCGTCTCGGGACCTTCTCAAGATCGCAATTTTCGGTCGGGACGGCTCCTCGGACGAGATCGACGTCGGGCTGCTCCGCGGGTGCGGGCTGACCCGGGGCGCGCTCGCGGTCACGACGGCGGAGCCGCCGGGGCATCTGATCGTCGTCGGGGCGCGGGACGACGACATGGTGACCGCCGCTCGGGCCCTCGAGGGCATGGGCGGGGGCTACGTGGTGGTCGACCAGGGCTGGGTGCGGGCGGCGTGCGCGCTGCCCCTGCTCGGGGTGATGAGTGACGCACCCTGGGAGGCGGTGCTGGGAGAGCTGGCCGCGGTGGACACGGCCGCAGCCGATCTCGGCTGCCGGCTGCCGTTCCCGCTGCGCACGCTGGCCGGATGGGGCTGCGCCCTCTACACCCGGCCCTGACCTCCACACCCGACCCTGACCGGCGTCGCTGGATCAGCGGGCGCTCCGGGGCCCAGGGCGGGGAGCGTGGTGCACTCACCCGAGGCCACGAAGCGCCAGCCGTGCCGCAGCGCCGGGTCGATAGACGGCGTGACATGTCCACCTCAAACCTGTCGCATCCCTCTCCACAGTTCGCGCCAGCATCGGTAAGGTAACACTGGGTAACGTTGGGGGTGTTGGTCTGGGTCGGTGCGAGTGGAAGCTGGCGATAACACGGGTGAGATAGCGCAGGTGAGGTGATGAACGCTGCCGCCAAGCAAGATCAGAACTACGTCACTGAGCGTCTGTCTTGATGAACATCCACGTAACCTTCCGCCGTTATGGTCGGTTCTTATGCAGCGTTCGTCCGCCTGCCTGACCCCCGGATCGCCGGCTGGCTTCCCGCGTCATCCCCTCCCGCGCTTCCTTCCACTGGTCGGACCATTGGTCGGATCGGGCGGGGGAGGCCGCTGTGACGACTAGCGGTGCGACGGCCRTCATGTTCCGTCCACGTACGGTAGGGGAGGCAGTGGAGATGCTGGCGACYGCCCATGACGCTGGCAGGGCGGTCGATCTGCTGGGCGGCGGCACCGATCTCGTCCCCGCCCTCCGGTCCGGCGAGCGTCGGCCGGGGGCGGTAGTCGCCCTGCGCCGGGTCCTGGAACTGCGGGTCCGCGGCGCCGGGGCGGATTCGCTCACCGTCGGTGCGGGCGTGACTTACACCGACCTCGCGGGCTGGTCACTGTCGCCCGGCCTCGCCCTCGCCGCCCGGGTGGTCGGTTCCGCGCAGATCCGCAACCTCGGCACGGTCGGTGGCGCGCTGGGCTCGGCACGTCCCACCGGTGACCTGCTCACCTTCCTCACCGCCGCGGACGCCGAGATCCTCGTGGCCTCGCCGCGCGGACCCGGCCGGATGACGCTGCCCGCGTTCCTCGCCGACGGGCTCGCCCCCGACGCCCTGGTCACCGCGGTAAGGCTGCCGCGGCCGGCCGGACCGCAGAGCTATCTCAAGATTGGGGGCAGGCAGGCCGCCTACCAGGCGTTGGTGTCGTGCGCCGTCCTCGTCGACCGGATGCGCCATCGACTGGCCTGCGCGATCGGGGGGGTGGGTCGGCTGCCGATCCGGATGACCGTCGCCGAGCGGTTCGCACACGACGCGGTGGACTGGTCCGCAGGGGCCGCGTCCTCGTCGGCGGCCCGCCGGTTCGGTGAGCTGGTAAGCGAGGCGGTCTCGCGGGTCGGGCCGGAGCTCGCGGCGGGTCCGCGGGTCTCCGCCGACTACCGCCGGCATGCTGCCGGCGTGCTGGCCGCCCGGGCGTTCACCCGATGCCTGGATGCCGCGGGGGCGCCGGTGGACCCCCGAGTCGAGCGGGACGTCCGGCCATGACCGCCCGTTTCGCGAGGGAAGTCCCGGCCGGACCGCCGGCCGGACCGCCGGCCGGGTCGTCCTGGCCGGACGACGGCGTCGTCGCGCCATATCACCTCCATGTCGACGGCTTCCTGCACACGGTGGCCGGCGCCTGGATCGGGGACTCCCTGCTCACCGTCCTGCGGGACGTCATCGGGGTGACCTCGGTGAAGGACGCGTGTGAGCAGGGGCGCTGCGGTGCCTGCTCCGTTCTCCTGGACGGCCGGTTGGTGGCGTCCTGCACGGTGCTCGCCGCGGACGCCAACGACGCCCAGGTGAGCACCGTTGCCGGTCTGAGGACGGCGGGACCCGCCAGGGCCGTGCGGGCGGCGTTCCTTGAGGAGGGTGCCGTGCAGTGCGGCTTCTGCACCCCCGGGTTCGTGGTCGCGGTGACGGACCTGCTCACCCGGCGGCCGGATGCGGACGAGGAGGAGATCAGGGAATCGCTGGCCGGCAACATCTGCCGGTGCACGGGTTACGGCCGGATACTCGCTGCCATCAGAACAGTGCAGGCTGAGCGGGGCACCCTACTTTCGGGGGATGCACCTGCTCCGCYCCACCGGGGGGTGGGGCGATGAGTCTGGGGATCGGTCGTCCGGTGCGTCGTCCGGATGGGCCGGACAAGGTGACCGGTAGCTTCTCCTACGTTGGTGATCTGCGTGTTCCGGGGATGGTGCACGCCCGCACCCTGCGATCGCCCCATGCCCGGGCGCGGATCCGGCGCGTCGACGTCGACGCCGCGCGCCGRCTGCCCGGCGTTGTGGGGATGGTG
Organism: Frankia sp. CcI156; assembly: GCF_001983015.1. Lineage (NCBI taxonomy): Bacteria > Bacillati > Actinomycetota > Actinomycetes > Frankiales > Frankiaceae > Frankia > Frankia sp. CcI156. The sequence continues at coordinate 47,360 of NZ_MOMD01000037.1, read as the reverse complement.
ACCGCCGCCGACGTCCCCGGCATGGCCACCTACGGGCTGATCGTCGCCGACCAGCCGGTGTTCGCCGCGACCGAGATTCGGTACGCAGGGGAGCCGGTCGCCGCCGTGGCCGCGGTTGACGTCCGGACCGCGCGCCGGGCGCTCGCCGCGATCGAGGTGGACTACGAGCCGCTGGCACCTTCGACCGACCCCGACCGGGTATGGCAGCCGGATGCCGAGCCGCTGCATCCGGCGGGCAACCTGTACCGCGAGATCGAGCTGCGCCACGGGGATCCCGACGCGCTCGGCCCGGTGGTGGTCGAGGACCAGTACCTCGTCGGGATGCAGGACCAGGCGTTTCTTGCTCCCGAGGCGGCCCTGGCGATGCCGGCCGCCGATGGTGGGGTGGACCTGCGGGTGGCGACCCAGTGGCTGCATTCGGACCGGGAGCAGATCGCGGCCTGCCTCGGTCTCCCGGAGGAGCTCGTCCGTCTCACCCTGGCCGGTGTGGGGGGTGCCTTCGGCGGCCGGGAGGACGTCACCCTTCAGATCCACGGCGCCCTGCTCGCCCGGGCTACGGGGCTTCCGGTGCGGATCGCCTACGACCGGGTTGAGTCCTTCCTGGGCCATCCGCACCGGCATCCGGCCCGGATGTGGTTCCAGCACAGCGCCACCGCCGACGGAAACCTGGTCAGCGTGCGGGCACGGCTGGTGCTGGATGGCGGTGCCTACGCGTCGTCCTCGCCGGCGGTGCTGGCGAACGCGGTCACCCATGCCGCGGGTCCGTACCGGGTCCCGAACRCCCACCTGCACGGAGTCGTCGTGCGGACCAACAACCCCCCGTGCGGCGCCATGCGGGGGTTCGGGGTGCCGCAGGTGACCATCGGTCACGAGGCCCAGATGGACCGGCTGGCCGACGCCCTCGGCATGGATCCGGTGGACCTGCGCGTCCGCAATGCCGTCCGACCGGGGGATGTGCTGCCCACCGGTCAGGTGATGGGCGCACCGCTGCCGGCGCGGGAGGTCATCGAGGCGGTGGCCTCGCGTCCGCTCCCGCCGGCGATGCCGGCGAACGTCGCGGTGACCGCGTTGCCCGGCGGCCGACCGGCCGCGGCCGAACCGAGCCGGGTCCGTCGGGGGGTCGGCTACGCCCTGGCCTACAAGAACCTGCTCTTCTCGGAGGGCATGGACGACTCCTCCGTCGCCCGTGCCCGCCTGGAGCTGGCTGAGGACGGAACGGTACGGGTCCGGCTGCACAGCGCGTGCGCCGAGGTGGGCCAGGGGTTTGTGACGATCGCGGGGCAGATCGCCCGCACCGAGCTCGGCGTCGAACAGGTCGTGTTGGCGCCCGCGGACACCGCGGTCGGCAGTGCCGGATCGACCAGCGCGTCCCGGCAGACCTGGATGAGCGGAGGCGCCGTGCGCGGAGCCTGCGCCGCGGTCGCCGATCGCCTGCTCGCCCGGGTCGCCCGCACCGCGGGGCTGCCCGCGGAGGTCGTCGAGGCACCTCGACGGACGCTGACCGTCAACGCCGGGGAGATCGTCGGGGTGGAGGCCGGGTTGCGGGTTCCGCTCGCCGAGGCGCTGGCCGACGGGCCGATCGAAGCGGAGTACACCTTCCACCACCGGCGTACCTCCGCGCTGGACGCCGACGGACAGGGCGATCCGCACGTGGCCTTCGCCGCCGCGGCGCACCGCGCGGTTGTCGATGTCGATGTCGACCTCGGTCTCGTGCGGGTCGTGTCGATGGCGCTGGCCCAGGACTGCGGTACGGTGCTCAACCCCCTGGCGCTGCGTGGTCAGGTCGAGGGGGGAACTGCCCAGGGGCTGGGCCTCGCCGTCATGGAGGAGCTGGTCACGGTGGACGGGGTGGTGGTCAATCCCACGTTTCACGACTATCTGCTGCCGACCATCGCCGACGTCCCGGACCTCGATTTCGTCGCCGTCACCCATCCGCAGCCGGATGCGCCCTACGGGGTGAAGGGCGTGGGGGAGGCGCCTACCTGTACCGCGACCCCGGCGATCATCGCGGCGATCCGGGTCGCCGTCGGACGGGATCTGCGGCGCGTTCCGGTGCGACCCGAGGACCTCGTCACCATCTCTCCGACGACCGCGCCTCCGACGACCGCGCCTCCGACGACCGCGCCTCCGACGACCGCGCCTCCGACGACGCCGGGACAAGGTGTTCCGGCGGCATGAACGAGCCCACCGCGGACGTTCTGCCGGAGCGGCCACAGGCGCTACGGTCACGGCGAGTCGTGCTGCCCGGGGGCGAGCGTCCGGCAGCCGTGCACGTCGCGGACGGCCGGATCGCCGCGATCACCGCCGCGGACGAGATCCCTCCCGGGACCCTGGTCACGGACCTCGGCGAGCTGGCTCTGCTTCCCGGCGTGGTCGACTCCCACGTGCACATCAACGAACCGGGGCGGACCGAGTGGGAGGGGTTCGCGACCGCGACCCGGGCCGCCGCGGCCGGTGGTGTCACCACGATCATCGACATGCCGCTGAATTCCGTTCCGCCAACGACCTCGCTCGCCGCCCTGGCCGCCAAACGTGCGGTGGCGGCCGGCCAGGTCGCCGTCGACGTCGGCTTCTGGGGCGGCATCATCGGCGCCGACGCCCGCAACCTCGATGATCTGGCCGCCCTGCACGGCGCCGGGGTCTTCGGATTCAAGGCCTTCCTGGCCCCGTCGGGGGTCGAGGAGTTCCCRCACGTCTCGATGGACGTCCTCGGGGCCGCCGCCCGGCGCACCGCCCGGATGGGGGCCCTCACCGTCGTGCACGCCGAGGCGCCCTCCGTTCTCGCCCTGGCACCTCCCACCGTGGGGCGGGCCTTCGCCAGCTGGTTGGCGTCGCGCCCGCCGGCCGCGGAGACCGAGGCCGTGGCCGCGCTGGCGGCGCTGTCCGCCGCCACCGGTGCCCGCCTGCACGTGCTGCATCTGGCGGCGGCCGATGCCCTCGACGACGTGCTCGCGGCGCGGGACGCGGGGTTGCCGATGACGGTGGAGACGTGCCCGCACTACCTGACCTTCACGGCCGAGGAGGTCCCCGACGGAGCTACCGTCTTCAAGTGCGCACCTCCCATCCGGGACAGCAGGAATCTGGACCGGTTGTGGGACGGGGTGGCCCAGGGCCTGTTCGCCGGGATCGTCACTGATCATTCGCCGTCCACTCCCGCGTTGAAGCAGATCGACGCCGGTGATTTCGCGGCGGCGTGGGGTGGCATCGCGTCTGTCCAGATCGGGCTACCCGCGGTCTGGACTCAGGCCCGGGCGCGGGGGCACACCCTCACCGACGTCGTCGGTTGGATGTGCGCCGGACCGGCCGACCTGGTAGGACTGGCCGGCAAGGGGCGCATCGCGATCGGCGCTGACGCCGATCTGGTGATCTTCGACGCGGATGCGTCGTTCCTGGTGGAGCCCTCGATGCTGCGCCACCGCCACCCGCTCACCCCCTATGYCGGACGCGTGTTGAACGGGGTGGTGCTGGCGACCTATCTGCGGGGGCGGCGAGYGGACGGGGATCGTCCTCCGCGGGGGCGGCTATTAGAGAGGTAGGCATCACCCGGCCGGGCCGCGGGACCGTCCGGCGTACCGGAGCCCTCCCCACGGATGTGATCCGATGCACCCACCGACGCGGACCACTCCCGAGGGAGCAGGCCCGAAGTACGCTTTGCGCCCCGCTAACACGTCGTCCCGTCCTGACCTGATCCGGTCCGCACGGTGGTGACGGGCCGTGCGGCCACCCGACGACACGTGAACAGTCCGGTTTCGTACGGCTGGTTGACCCCGTGAAAGGACCCGATGAGCGACGCGCCCGACCTGACGAATCTTGTCGATCTCGCGGCGGCCCGTTTCGGCGGTACGGTCGTGGCCGTCAACGACGAGTTCTTCGCGTTCGCCGAACGGATGCTGCTGCCCGAACCGCCGATCGTGCGGCCGGGCGTGTTCACCGAACGGGGCCAGTGGACCGACGGTTGGGAGACCCGTCGGCGGCGGGATCTTCCCGGATCCGACTGGGCCATCATCCGGCTGGGCTCACCCGGCATCGCCCACGCGGTGACCGTGGACACCACCCACTTCACCGGCAACGCTCCCGGGGCCGTCGAGGTGCACGGCGCCACCCTGCCCGGGTATCCCTCCGCGGCGGAGGTCGCCGAGGAGTCCGTGGCCTGGGTCCCGCTGGTGCCGCGGACGCCGATCGTGCCGGACGCGGCCAACGTGTTGCCGGTGGCTGACCAGGGCCGGACCCGCATCACCCATCTGCGCCTGACCATCCACCCGGATGGCGGAGTCGCCCGGCTGCGCGTGCATGGCACGGTGGTGCCGGACCCCCGGATGTTCGACCGGGTGACCTCYGATCTCGCCGCCGCCTACCTGGGCGGTGTCGTGGTGGCCGCCAGCGACATGCACTACGGTGACCGCCATAACCTGAACGCCTCGGGTGAGGCCCGGGCGATGGGAGAGGGCTGGGAGACCCGCCGGCGCCGTGGGGACGGCCACGACTGGGCGGTGGTCCGGCTCGCGACGCAGGGCACGATCGTGCGGGCCGAGGTTGACACCCGGCACTTCCGCGGCAACGCGCCCCGGGCGGTGGCCCTCTGGGCGGCGGACAACCCCGACCTTCTCGACCCCGACGACGTCACCGCGATCACCGAGTGGTACCCGATGCTGCCGCGGACCCGGGTGCAGCCGAACACCCGTCACCTTTTCGATCTCGAGGTCCCGATCCAGGCCACCCACGTGCGGGTCGACGCGATACCCGACGGCGGGCTGGCGAGGCTGCGGCTCACCGGCGCTCCGACGCCCGTCGGGCGGGAGGCGCTCGCGATGCGCTGGTTCGACGCGTTGTCCCCGGACGCGGCTCGCGAGGAGCTGCTGGCCTGCTGCGAGTCCGAGGACTGGGCTGCGGCCGTGGCGGCCCGTCGGCCCTTCGGGACCCTCGCGGCCCTGCTGCCGGCAGCCGAGCAGGAATGGTGGAACCTGCCCGCATCGGCCTGGCTGGAGGCGTTCACCGCGCATCCCCGGATCGGGGAGCGCCCGGYCCACACGCCCGCCCCGCCCACCACGGCGAGGGCGACCGTGGTGTCCCTCGACGCCCCCCGACGGGAGCAGGCGGCGATGGACCAGGCGACGGCGGAAGTCAGGGCGGCCTTCGAGCAGGGAAACGCGGCCTACGAGGAGCGCTTCGGCTACATCTTCCTGGTCCGGGCGGCGGGCCGCGACGCGGAGGAGATGCTCGCTCTGCTGCGGGCACGGCTGGACAACGATCCCGCGGACGAGCTGCGCATCGCGGCCGGTCAGCAGGCTGAGATCACGGCCCTGCGCATCAGGCGCCTGATCACCGGCGCCTGATCACCGGCGCCTAGGTCGAACGACCGTGGCACAATACTGTTCATCTTTGCTGCCAGGCGGTGATGAGTTCGGCTGGGCCGTAGGATGCGGCGAGACCGGTGGCCGCAACTCCGCTGCGGCCGATGGCGACCAATGGCAGCGGAAGGTTCGTGAGCGCCGCCCGGTGTTTCCGCAGTGCCGCCAGGTCGTGGTCATCGAACGGTGCGCGTTCCAGCCATGCGACGGAGCCGAGGAAGTACAGCTCCTTGGCGACCGGTTCCCGGTCGGTGCCGACGACGTCGATCTCGACAGTGTTGGAGCGGTTCCAGTAGGCGCCGACAGCCGGGGGTACCGGCGTATCCACCACGGTCGACCAGGAGCGGTGTGGTGCGATGGTCAGCCCGGATGGTGGGATGGTCGAGGCCCGACCCGGGCCGCGGCGACGGAGGACGCGACCGAGGAGGCGTGGTGAGTCTGTCCACCCATGTCCTGGACACGGCCACGGGGCGGCCAGCCGCCGGGCTGCCGCTCCGGTTGGAACGGGCGGTGCGTACCCTTGACGGCACGACCACGGGCTGGATCGCGGTCACCGAGGCCGTCACCGACGACGACGGCCGGGTGGCGGATCTGCCGGCGACCATCCCAGGCCCCTGGCGGCTCGTCTTCGACACCGCGAGCCGCTCGGCGTTCTTTCCCGAGGTGACCATCGCGTTCGTGATCGAGGACCCGGCGGGTCATCATCACGTCCCGCTGCTGCTCGCTCCGTTCGGTTATTCGACCTATCGGGGAAGCTGACCCGCCCTGGATGGCGGGTGTCGTCAACCCGCGGCGACCGGTCTGCCGCCGAAGCGGTTGACCGTCACCCGGTCGAGACCAGCCGCGGTCAGGCTCGCGTCGTCCAGCAGGCCGGCGTCGAGCGCCCGCAGGACGTGCCCGGCGAGCGCGCGGCCGGTGGCCGGCTCGTCGGCGACCGCTCCCGGATGCCGGGCGGTGGCGTACGTGGTGGCGTACGCGGTGGCATAGGAGGAAAGCCGGCCCAGCGCCTCGTCGAGCCCGGCCAGCAGGCAGCCGGCCACCGCCGCGTGCCGGCTCACCAACTKACCCGGATGCAGATCCYAGCCCTGGTAGATGCCCCGGTACCAGGCGCGGCGCACCAGTTCGGCGTGCCGCCGCCAGGCCCGGTGGACACCTCGGCCCGCCGTGTCCTCGACAGTTGCGGTGCCCTCCGTAGTTGCGGTGCCCTCCGTAGTTGCGGTGCCCTCCGTCGYGTCCGTCGGGCTCTCGATCGGCAGCAGGTTCGAGGACCCGTCCGCGACCCGGATTCCGGTGCCGGCGGTGACGAGCTGCATCAGCGTGGTGGCGTACTCCACCGCCGGATGGTCGCTGGCCTGGTGCGCGGCGGTGATGCCGAGAGCCGCCGAGTAGTCGTAGGTGCCGACGTGCAGCCCGACGAGGCGTCCAGGGCCCAGTGCAAGACCGGTCTCGACCAGCGCCGGCAGGGCGAGAACCGCGGCCGGGGTCTCCACCTGCACCTCGAAGGGCACCGGGGCGATGTCGAGGCGTTGCTCTAGTTCGGCGAGCAGATCGGCGAAGACCGCGACCTGCGCGGCGGCGCTCACCTTGGGCAGGGTCAGCACCAACCCGGCGGGTGGGCCGTCGTCGCCGGCCAGCGCCGTGAGGAAGAGGTCCAGGCTGCGCAGTCCCCGGTCCCGGAGGGCCGGGTCCAGCGACTTCATCCGCAGGCCGTAGGACGCGGGCAGGGCGTCCGCCGCCGCGGCGGCGCGCAGGGCGACGGCCGCCGCGACGGCGTCGGCGTCCTCGGTGTCGTCCATCCGGACGCCGTAGCCGTCCTCCAGGTCGATCCGCAGATCCTGCACCGGTTCAACGGTCAGCGCGTGCAGCACGTGTGCGTGGACCGGCTCGGCGATGACCGGGTCCGGGTCGCCCCCGGTGGCGGCGGCGAGCCTGGCCGGGTCGGTGCCGCGGGCGGCCAGGAGCTCCCGGGCTGCCTCCCCCCAGGCCAGCACGATGTCCGGGCRCATCCGGTCGGCGGGCAGGTAGCAGGTGTGCACCGGCTGGCGGGTTCCCGGATCACCGGGATGACGAGCGATGACCGCCGTATCGATCGGTGCGAGCRCGGCGGTCAGACGGGCGACGACATCGGTCGGCAACGTCGGCATGCCCCCAGTGTCGGCCTCACGTACACCGCCGGATACCTCCCCCGGCGGGATGCCCCTGTCCGCTTCTACAGCTGCACGCCCACGCGGACGGCGAAGGCGCGCAGTTCATCCGGCCCGCGGCCGCCCTGGTCCTGGACCGGTCGAGGCCGCCGCCGGTGCGATGCGCACCGATCGGGGGGGTCGATACGCGGCACCGGCGGCGGCTGCTGGGGGGTGACGTCCCGGCGGGTGTCGCCGGAACGCCATCGCCGGGGCCGAACGGGTGACGTCGCCAACCGACCCGGACTGGCCCATTGCTTTGTATCAAACACCTCGCGGAGGTATCCCACCAGGGTCGGTCCCGTCGGCGTTCACCGGGCCCCGGCCGCCCTGGCTCCCGTCGTACCCGCGGCCCGCCCGGCGCCGGGAGCGGTTCCGGCATCAGCGATGCCGGCATCGTCAAAGGCTGCCTGCATGCCGGCGGCGAGCTCGCGGTGGCGGGCGAGCATCGCCGACAGGTCGGGATGCACCGGATGGCCGTCCAGGACGACCGCGCGACCCGCGACCACCGTGTGGCGGGCCGCGACCGGGCCGCAGCGCAGCCACGCCTCGACGGGATCGGACAGCGCCCCGGCGAAGCCGACCCCGTCGAGGGGCCATGCCACCAGATCGCCCACCGCCCCGACGGACAGCTCGCCGATCTTCCCGGCCCGGCCGAGGCAGCCGGCCCCGCCCCGAGTGGCGATCTCCAGCGCGTCCCGGGCCGACATCGCCGCGGCGCCGTGCCGCAGCCGCCCGAGCAGCATCGCCGTGCGGGCCTCCAGCCACAGCGACGCCGAGTCCGCCGACGCCGAGCCGTCACAGCCCAGTCCCACCGGTACCCCCGCCGCACGCAGCTCCGCGACCGGGGCGAGCCCACCGCCGAGGATCATGTTGCTGCTCGGGCAGTGCGCGACCCCGGTGCCCCAGGCGCCCAGCCGGGCCACCTCGGCGGGGTTCGGGCGGATGCAGTGCGCCACCCAGGCCCGGTCGCCGCCCCAGCCGACCTCGGCGAACTGGTCGATGGGACGCCGGCCGAACCGCGCGAGGCAGTACTCGTCCTCCTCGGGGTCCTCGGCGAGATGCGTGTGCAGCCGCACGTCGAGCGACTCGGCGAGCTCCGCCGTGGCCCGCATCAGCTCCGGGCTGACCGAGAACGGTGAGCAGGGCGCCAGGGCGATCCGCACCATGGCGCCCGGCGAGGGGTCGTGATGGCGGGCCACCAGCCGGGCCGACTCGGCGAGGATCTCGTCGTCGTCCTGCACCACCGAGTCGGGCGGCAGTCCGCCGTCCTTCACCGACAGCGACATCGATCCGCGGCTGGGATGGAAGCGCATGCCCAGCGCCGTCGCCGCGGCGATCTCGGCGGAGACGAGGTCTCCGCCCCCGCGCGGATGCACATACAGGTGGTCCGTGGTCGTCGTGCAACCGCCGAGGGCGAGCTCGGTGAGCCCGACGTAGGCGGAGACGTGCACGGCCTCCTCGTCCAGCCGGGACCACAGCGGGTACAGGGTCGACAGCCAGGTGAACAGCGTGCCGTTCAGGGCCGGAGCGAACGCGCGGGTGAGGTTCTGGTACATGTGGTGATGCGTGTTCACCAGGCCGGGAGTGATCAGGCAGCCGTCCGCCCGCAACGTGCGCACGGCGGGAGGCGGTGGCTCGTCGGGACCGCCGAGGGCGCTGACCAGGCCGTTCGTCACTGCGATCCACCCGCCGCGGATCTCCCGGCGGTCGGCGTCCACCGTCGCGACCAGTTCGGCGCCGACGACGACCAGGTCGGCGGGAACGGGAACGGCGACGGGACGGGAGACGGCGGGCGTGGCGGACGTGGGCATGGCGGGCATGGCGGACGTCAGCGTGGGGGCCTTCTGCGGATCGGCCATGGCCGCTGATTCTGCGGCCGGCACGTTACGGTCGGGTGAAGCGTCCGTGCCCGGGAGGTCGTGGCGTGCCAGGTGACGTGAGCAGGTGTGCGGGGTCGGCTGGCGGGCCGGTCGGCGTGACGGTCGGCGTGACGGTCGTGGCCACCCCACCAGTCATCATGATCGACGATTCGGGTGATCCCCGGGTCGACGACTACATCTCGTTGACCGACGTCGCGCTGCGCCGTCGGCGGGAGCCGGCCGACGGGCTGTTCATCGCCGAGGGTGAACGAGTGATAACCAGGGCGCTGCGGGCCGGCTACCGGCCGCGCTCGGTCCTGGTCTCGCCGGCGCGCCTGGCGGCCGTGCCCGCGGACCTCGGCGTTGACGTCCCGGTGTACGTCGCGGGACCCGACGTGCTCGCGGCGATCACCGGCTTCGAGGTGCATCGGGGGGCGCTTGCGGCGATGGGCCGCCAGCCGCCCCGCGCCGCCGCCGACCTCCTGGTCGATGCCCGGCGGGTACTGGTGTGTGAGGACATCGTGAGCCACACCAACCTGGGGGCGATTTTCCGTTCGGCCGCGGGACTCGGGATGGACGCGGTGCTCCTGAGCCCGCGCTGCGCCGATCCGCTCTACCGGCGTTCCGTGCGGGTGTCGATGGGGGAGGTGTTCGCCGTCCCCTACGCCCGGCTCGAACCCTGGCCGGAGGCCCTTGGTCTGCTGCGGGATGCCGGGTTCACGCTGCTGGCGCTGACTCCGGCGGCGGACGCCGAGGATCTTGGCTCCTTCGCGGCCGGACTCACCCCCCGCGCCGCGCCCGCGCTTGCACCTGCGCCCGCACCTGCGCCCGCACCTGCGCCGGTGCCGGCGGCGGCCCGGGTCGCGCTGCTGCTGGGCACGGAGGGCGCCGGGCTGTCGGCGGCGGCACAGGCCGCGGCGACGGCCCGGGTCCGGATTCCGATGGCGCACGGGGTCGACTCGCTGAACGTCGCGGCGACCGCCGCCATCGCCTGCTACCTGCTGGGCCGCCGTTGAGCCGCCGGGTTCAGGATGCGAGCCAGCGGCAGCCGGGCAACGGCAGGTTCCGCAGCACCCAGAAGGCGATGATCAGTATCGGAACGGCGGGAAGCAGGCGGGCCGGTACCCGGGGCAACGGGTGGCGCCAGCCGGCCGCCCGCGCCACCGCCACGATCCAGCCGAACACCAGCATCGGGGCGGCGATGACGAAGTAGACGTTGTAGTCGGCCGCGGCCGCGAGGTGTCCGTGCAGGAGCTGGTGCAGGCCGCGGAGGGTGCCGCAACCAGGGCAGTCCAGGGACGTGGCCCACCGGAACGGGCACATAGGGTAGTGGCCCGGCTGGGCGGGGTCGACGAGGTACACCCGGCCGCAGACGCCGACGGCGGCTACACCGAGCACGGCGAAACCCGCCAACCGGGCCCGCGGTGACCAGACCCGGCCCGCGCCGATAATCGTCCCCGGGGTCCCCGGGGTCCCCGGGGTCCCCGGGGTGCCCGGGGTGCCCGGGGTGCCCGGGGTGCGCAGAGCCATGGCCGCGCCGGTCGGTTCCGACGCCGTGGGTGCCGGGTGGTCTGGGTGCGGTGCCGCGACCTCCACCGGAGAAGCGTAACCGGGGCGCGGACCAGTGGGTGGCGGACCGGGGGTGGCGGACCGTGGGACAGTGGAAGGGCCCGAACGGAGGGACGGATGACGGCACGAAACGGCGATCGTGAGCCGGGTCCGGACGCGCCCGGCTACGCGGGGCTCGCGACCTTCTGCGGACTGCCCTGGCTGCCCGGGACGGAGGCGCTGGCGGCCCGCCGGCCCGACGTTGCCGTCGTCGGTGCTCCGTTCGACATCTCGACGACCCACCGTCCCGGCGCCCGGTTCGGCCCTCGGGCGATGCGGGCCAACGCCTACAACCCCGGCACCTACCATCTCGACCTCGGTATCGAGATCTTCGACTGGCTCGACGTCGTTGACGCTGGCGACGCGCACTGTCCRCATGGGCTCACCGAGGCGTCCCATCGCAACATCCGGGCCAAGGTCGCGCGGATCGCCGGGCTCGGCACGATCCCGCTCGTCATCGGTGGCGACCATTCGATCACCTGGCCGGCCGCAACCGGCGTGGCCGACGCCGTGGGCTGGGGTGAACTCGGTCTGCTGCACTTCGACGCGCATGCCGACACCGCGGACGTCATCGACGGCAACCTCGCCTCGCACGGCACTCCGATGCRACGGCTCATCGAGTCCGGTGCCGTGCGTGGACGCAACTTTGTCCAGGTGGGGCTGCGCGGCTACTGGCCGCCGCCGGACGTTTTCGCCTGGATGCGCGAGCAGGAGATGACCTGGCATCTCATGCACGAGATCTGGGAGCGGGGCAGCCGTGACGTCGTCGTGGACGCGATCGCGCAGGCCACGGACGGGTGCCGGGCCATGTACCTGTCGGTCGACATCGACGTCCTGGATCCGGGGTTCGCGCCGGGCACCGGCACCCCGGAACCCGGGGGGATGACCCCGGCCGACCTGCTGCGGGCGGTCCGTCAGATCGCGCTCGACACGCCGCTTGTGGCCGCCGACATCGTCGAAGTCTCCCCGCCGTACGACCACGCGGAAACGACGGTCAACAGCGCCCATCGCGTCGCCATGGAGGTCTTCGCGGGACTTGCCTACCGCAGGCGGGAAGCCGCCGGTGGCGTTCCGGACCTGCCCGGGTCGGCCCCGGCCTGAGCCGCCCTCCGTGGTAACCGTCCGTGGCAACCGGGAGTCGGTTGGACCGTCGACCGAACCATCGGCGTTTCGTATTCCCGCGAGTGCTTCGTATTCCCGCGAGTACGCAGAGCGCCCTTATTCCAGGTGCAGTGCGCCCTCCTCAGCCGTGCGTGCATCCACGTCCGGCGTGACGATGCTGGGAATGGCGAAGTTCGCGTCGTAATCCTCCGCGAGGGTCGTCGTCCMCTCGCCGTACGCGTCCGCATCGAGAACAGCCCCGGACTCCCGCCGCTCGGCTTCCAGGTAGGGGTCGGCGTCCGGCGTTTCCGCGGCGAGTTGCCGATCGAAGGACGGCCCCGCACGCTCCTCACGCGGTGTGCTCGGATAGCGGACGCCGGCACTCGGTCTGTCGGGCGCGTCCCAACTGTCGTCCAATGGATCTCGGCCGGCATCCGTYGAGCCGAGATCGTCGCTGTCGAGCATMTCCGCGGGTTCCAGGGGAGCATCCTCGCGGTACCACGGCTGTTYGGAGTCGGCTGTGATGGAACCAGGGTCGAACTGCTCGGAACCCGAGGCTGGCTGCGCCATGGCTGTCTCCCTGACCGGCCCACGGACGCGGCGCGGCCTGCTTGGGACATCCCGCAACATTCCGCCCAGCAAAGCGAGTCCGGCCACTGTTGATATCGGTGCGTCCCGGGCCGCTCCCGGCACGCCTCGCCGCATGACCTTCCCGGCGACGGCCGGGCTAAGCCCGCCGCCGTGGTCCTTGCTCGCCGTGGCCCCATGGTTCGACCACCGTCTGGTTCTCGCGGATGATCCTCGTGGACGGCGTGTGCGGATGATCCCGGCGCCGGTCGCGGATCCGGCCGTGGATCCGCGCCACCTTCGCCCGGGCCTTCGTCCGCTTCACCGACCCTGCCGCGTGCGGGACAGCTCCCGCTGCGCCCGGGCGAGGCGCTGCCGGTCGCGGCGTGAACGACGTGGATCAGGCGACCGGGTGGGGGTGTGTGCCGCCGCGGACCGGGTGCCCGCCGAGAGTGGCATTGCGAGTGCCATCGGCAGCGGGACGGACACGGTTACCGCGTGGGGTGACCCCGCTTGTCGGCGAATAGGAGATGGCGTATACCGTCCCGCTTTGTGGCTACTGTTGCTGACCGGATACTCGACCAGCTTGCCAAAGTTCCCGCGGGTTTGGACGACGGCAGGTTGGCGGCGGCGATCGGGGCGAGCCGGGGCACGGTGAACCAGGTCTGCCGGAAGCTCGCGCAGGCGGGGCGGCTGGACCGGGGGCAGGGTCCCGACGGCCTGATTCTCAACCGTCTGACGCTCGCGGCGACCTCGCCGCCCGAGGAGTCGGAATCCGCCGATGTCGTCCCCTCGGCCGATGTCGTCCCCTCAGCGCTCGTCGAGGAGGTCACTTCTCCCGCCGTGGCCGAGCCTGTTCCCGATGCGTCCGCGTCGGTCGAGTTCCCGTCGGCCCAGCCTGTTCCCGACGTCTCCGCGTCGGTTGAACGTGCTTCTGCGGGGTCTGAGCCTGCCGTCGCCGCAGCCGAGGCGGTCACGGCCACAGGCGCCGATGAGCAGGCGGTCGATGGCGAGCCGGTGGACGTGCCCGCCGAGCCGGCCGCCGAGGTCGTCGAGGTCATTGAGGTCGTCGAGCCCGACCCGGTCGCCGAGGCGGGTGCGGCGCCGGCCGTGCCGGCCCCGGGGCGCGCCGAGGATCCGGTCACGGTGATCGGCCAGGCCCTGGCCGCCCTGGACGAGGCGATGTCCGTGTTGGGCAGCACGATCGTCCCGGCCTCACTCGATGCGGTAGGTGGTGCGTCGCATGCCTCTCCGTCGCCGGGCGGTACGGTAACCGAGCTTTCCGGGGAGCAGGGGGCTCCCACGGAGCGCGCCGAGGGCGTCGGGGGTGGCAGCCGGCCGGTAGTCGGTGCGCCCCTGCCCACAGGGACGGCCGCGAGCCGGGAGACCCACGAGCCGGCGAGCGGGGGTACCGCACGCCGGGAAGGCGGGGAAGACGGGGCCGGGGGGAGCACCCCGACTTTGGAGAAGGCACCGGCCGATCGCGCGAGCACCGCACCGGTGCGTCGAAGCTGGTGGCGCCGAATGTTTGTCCGTAACGCCCATTGATGTAACTAGCGGTACATAGTCGGCAGTGGGACCGGCTGTCGTCAGCTGAAGCGTCGACGATGTTGATCGGCAATAACGTTTCGAGCGTCACCGATCTACCAGGGGAGAGCATGTCCATGCGAGCGAGATCGCTCGTCGCCGCCGCCGCCATTGTGCTGTCGTCGCTGGTGCTCGTCGCCTGCGGCAGCCGGGCCAGTAGCAGCGGAACGACCTCGGCCGGCAACAAACCGGCCGGGGTGTCGAACAATACAGCTTCGGATATCGGCGTCACGCCGACCGAGATCAAGATCGGTACAATCGCTGGCCTGAGCAGCGGTTTCGGACCGGACACGTTCTCCGCCTCACTGTACGGGGCGCGGGCCTATTTCAAGGCGCTCAACGCCGCGGGCGGAGTAAACGGGCGCACCGTGAACCTCGTCGAGTGTGACGACAAGGGCAGCGGGGACGGAAATGCGAACTGCGCGCACAAGCTCGTCGACGACGAGAAGGTCTTCGCGCTCGCCGGGGTGACGGCGTTCGACTACACGGGTGCGCAGTACATCAACTCCAAGGGTGTTCCGGATATCGGCGGCCAGCCCGTGTCCGCCGCCTACGATCAGTATCCGCACCTGTACTCGATCTACGGCAGCTATTATCCGCGCACCGGCAGCCGTCCCGGCTACAACGRCACGCTCTACGCGGGGACCGAGATCTACCGCTGGTTCAAGCAGAATCTGAAGACCAACGTCGCCGGGGTTGTGTACTACAACGTCGCCCCGTCGGAGCGGTACGCCAAGTCGATCGCGGACGGCCTGCGCAAGGAGGGCTACACGGTCGTCGAGGAGCAGATCAATCTCGGCGCCCCGAGTTGGGACGCAACGGTCCTCGACCTCAAGCGGCGCGGCGTCCAGATCGTCTTCGACGCGATGGACGACGGCGGTAACGCTCAGCTGTGCAACGCCATCGAGTCCCAGAAACTGCCGATCACGGCGAAGGTGACCCCGCCGCAGGGCTGGGCCAACAACATCCGCCAGGTCTACAGCGCCTCCCCGAACTGCCGGAACACGATCTACTCCACCGGCGGCACCGCCAACTATGCGGACACTCAGATTCCCGCGGTCGCCACGTTCCAGAAGGATCTGCAGGCGGYCGCGCCCGATCGGGTGGCCAAGATGAACCTGTGGATGCTCGAGGGTTACGCCTCGGCCCAGTGGCTGACCGACGCGATCCGCTCCTGCGGCGCCGACGTCACCCGCGCCTGCGTCGAGGCGTACATGAACAGCGGCAAGGACTACGACGGTCACGGCCTGCTCATCCCGACCGGCCGGAACTTCAAGAAGTCGCCTGAACCGCCGTCGCAGGAGGAGAACTGCCTCAACGTCGCCCGTTGGCAGGACTCGGCGAACGGCAACCAGGGTGGCTGGGTGACCCAGGTCAAGGACATGAACACCAACTGCTTCACCGTCCCGGATCTGCCCTACCCGGCCGGCTGATCTCTCGCGGGACCGCCTGCGTGATCCCGGGCCCCGGTCGGGGCAACCCTCCACGGCACCGCGGAGGGAACCTCGACCGGGGCCTTTCACATCGGGGGGCCTTTCACCGAGGCCTTTCGCGGCCCTACGCTCGGAATTCCTCCGGCCCGCCCGCGAAGGACCGCTCGCCCCGGTGCAGGACGTAGACCAGGTCCGCCATCGCCAGGGCCTGCTCGGTGTACTGGTCGGCGAGCACGACGGTGGTGCCCGACGATGCGACCGTCGCAAGCCAGCCGAACAGGTCCGCGGCGACCTTCGGGGATAGTCCGAGCGACAGCTCGTCGACCATCAGGACCGAGGGGCGGRCCAGCAGGGCGCGGGCGAGTGCCAGCATTCGCCGCTCACCGCCCGACATCGATCCGGCCCGCTGCGTCAGCCGCTCCCGCAGCCGGGGGAACGACTCCAGCGCGGGGGTGATGTCGGGGTGCCCGCTGGYCTCCGCGATGATCTGCAGATTGTCCCGGACCGACAGGGTGGCGAAGACGGCCCGTTCGTCCGGCACGAGCATCAGTCCTCGGCGGGCCCGGTCGACGGTGGACACCTTGGTGATGTCCTCGCCGCRCCAGGTCAGACTGCCCGAACGCAGTGGGATCAGCCCGGCCAGCACCCGTAGGGTGGTGCTCTTGCCCGCGCCGTTGACCCCGAGCAGGGCGGTGACCTTGCCGGGGGGGATGGCAAGGTCCAGACCGTGCAGGACCTCCACGGTCCCGTAGCCGGCCCGTGCCCCGGTCAGTTCGAGTTCGGCCGTCGCCGTGGTCACCGTGCCTCCTGCGGCTGCTTCAGGACCGTTTCATCGTGGCGATGGGCAGCCTGGGCCAGGTACACCGACCGCACGGTCGGGTCGTCGCGGACGTGCCCGGGATCGCCGGACGCGACGACCCGACCGCCGACCATGGCGTACACCTGGTCGGCGACGGAGAAGACCAGGTCGACGTCGTGGTCGACGATCAGGATGCCGACCCCGTCGTCGGCGGTCCGGCGCAGCAGCTGCGAGAACCTGGCGGTCTCGTCGTTGTCCAGACCGCTGGCGGGCTCGTCGAGCAGCAGGATGTCCGGCTGGGCGCACAGCGCCCGCGCGAACTCGACCAGCCGCAGGGCACCGGTGGGCAGCGTGCCGGCGATGGTGTCCCGCAGGTCGGACAGGCCGAGGRAGCCGAGGGTTTCCTCGACGAGGCGGCTGACGTGTCCTCGGCCCTTGGACGCCAGGCCCAGCAGGCCGCCGGCATAGTCCCGGTGCCGGTTTTCCGCGCCGACAAGCAGGTTGTCCGCGACCGTGAGGGTGGGGAAGAGCGAGGGAACCTGGAAGGTCTGCACCAGACCACGCCGGGACCGGATGTCCGGCCGCATTTTTGTGATGTCGCTCTTGTCGAGCAGGACCTTGCCCTCGTCGGGCTGCTCGACCCCGGTCAGCAGGCTGAACAGCGTCGACTTCCCGGCACCGTTCGGGCCGATGAGGCCGGTGATCACGCCCTGGGGGGCGACAAGGTCGACGTGGTCGACCGCGGTCAGACCGCCGTAGCGGCGGACCAGGCCAACGGCCTGTAGCACGTGCCGACTCATACCCGACCTCCGTCCCGCAGGGAGGTCGCCGCCGCGGGTCCCGAACCCCCCTGCTCGTGGCCCACGTGACCTGGTGAGGTGGGGTAGACGTCGGCGGGCAGGCCACCGCGCTCGCCGCGGGGCGCGGGGGGCAGCAGCGGTGCGCCGCTCGACCGGGCCGCATACTCCTGCACCAGGGTCAGCAGGCTGGCCCCGAACGGGGTCGGCCGCGGCGAGCCCGGTGGCAGCACGGGCGAGGAGCGGCCCGGAGGCCAGCTCGCGGATGGCCCGGGCTGGGCGGCCCCCAGCGGCGCGCCGATCCCGGGGATCCCGGAGATCCCGGTGACGCCGGTGATGCCAGTGGTCGCTGGCAGGTATCCGACGGCGGAGATGCGCACCGGCACCGGACGCGGTGCCCGATGGTTGGGATCGACGAAGCCGTCCGCGAGGTGGAGGGCGAGCAGCCGCAGCAGACCCCGGACGGCCGAGGCCAGGCCGCCGGGCATCCAGCCGAGGGCGAGGGCGAGGATGCCGATGGCGAGGATCGAGGATCCGGCCGGCGCCAGTACGTCGATCGTGACGATGAACGCCGCGGCGACGATCGCGCCGGCCGCGCTGTCGGCGCCGAAGACGACCACGGCGGTGAACCACAGCAGGCTCTGCAACGGTGCGAAGTCGTCGGCGGAGAACGAGTAGCTGCTGTGCACCAGCAGCGCACCACCCAGCCCGGCGACGACGGAGGAGACGGTGAAGGCCAGCAGCTTGAGGTTGCGGACGTCAACCCCGACCGCCGCCGCACCCTCCGCATGGTCACGCACGGCGAGCAGCGCCCGACCGAGCCGACCGCGATGCAGATTACCCACGAAGAACAGGCCGAGGCCCAGGCAGACCAGTTCAAGGACGTAGAACGCCTCGTCGGGCAGCTCCCAGCCGAAGAACGTCAGCGGGTCGAGGTAGAGGCCGGTCGCGAAGGTGGGCTGTTCGAAGACGAAACGGCTGACCACGGCGCCGACCGCGAAGGTGGTCAGCGCCAGGGTGAGGCCGCGGCGGCGGATCGCTGGGTAGCCGGTGATCAGACCGATCGGGGCGACGAGCAGGGCGCCGATGAACATCGACGCGACGCCCGGCAGCTTCGGCAGTCCGAACAGGTCACCGTTGGCGAGCTTGAGTGACAGCAGCGCCCCGAGGCCCGCGTAGCCGGCCGAGCCCAGGGAGAGCTGGCCGCTGTAGCCGGTGACGATGACCATCGACAGGAAGATGAGGGCGAGCGCCGGGACCATGAACGCCGAACGCAGATCGGACGGGGCGAAGGTGAGCGGTGCGAGCAGCAGCGCGGCACCGCCGAGCTTGCCCAGGAAGTCGCGGCGGGCCTTGGTCTGGCTGGCCGGRCCCGACGGCGGTGCGCCGCGGCTGGAGAAGCTGGCGGTGGTCCCGGAGTCGCCGGTGCCGAGCTCGCGCAGCTTCGGCACCGCGAGCAGCAGGACCAGCAGGGCGACGATGAACAGGTTCGACTGCAGGACGGTGAGGATCTGGCCCGCGTTACCGTCGAGGGTGAACTGCTTGAGTTCGCTCTGCAGGACGGCGATGCCCAGGGCCGTGAGGACGGCCACCGGCATGCTCGACAGCCGGGCCGCCACCACCACCGCAAAGGTCTCCAGCACCAGCAGGGTCAGCCCGTACGGGGTGAGTTGAAAGCGGGGGGCGAGCAGGATGCCGGTGAGGCCGGCGAGCGTCGTCCCCGCCGCCCAGCCAGCCGCGGCGACCTGGTCCGCGGGAACACCGGACAGCTCGGCGAGCTGCCGGTCGTCGACGACCGCGCGGATCTGGCGGCCAAACACCGTGCGGGTGGCGATGACGCCGATGACCGCGCAGAACACCACGACCATCGCGAGCTCGGCCAGCGCGTCGACACCGATCCGGGTGTCACCGAACAGCTTCACCGACGAGTTCGGGAAGATGCTTGGTGCGTCACTACGCGAGCCCAGACCCCAGATGCCCGCCRTCATCCCGAGGGTGAGGACCAGCACACCGAGGCTGGCGACCAGGGATTCGGCCGCCGATGCGCGGCGACGGGCCAGCGGCCGGAAGACCAACCGCTCCAGCAGCAGGCCGATCCCGGGGGACACCACGGCGAGCGCGATGATGGCGGCCAGCCAGATCGGCAGCCCCCACACGACCACCATCTCGCGGAAGACGTACGCCACCAGCGTGGCGATGCCGCCCTGGGCCAGGTTGAGGACCCCGTTGGTGCGGTAGGTGACCAGCAGGCCGATACCGGACAGGGCGGCGATCGCCCCGAGGGAGATCCCCGCCAGTCCCAGGTCGATGCTGGTCACCGGGCACTCCCTGGRAGCCGGTCGCCGCCGGCCGTCCGGTCGTCGCCGTCCGCCGGGTCACATGTGATCACGGAACTGCTCGCCTTCCGCACCGTGGCATCGTTGGAAACGCAGGCTCTGTCAGGCGTGCTGGCCGGGTGTGGTGGCATTCGCGGCGGGTGCCTGGCCGCCCCCGGGGTCCGTCACAGCGAAGCGCGAGTTCTGCTGGTGCGTGGCCGTTGTCTGCTGGTACGAGCCGGTCTGCTGGTACGAGCCCTGGGGGCGGGTGGCCGGCTGACCGGCCTCGGGTGCGGCACCCGCGCCCGCCGCCGCGATGATCAGCGAGTGTAGGTCGTCGACCTGGCCGGCGGTGTGGGCCTGGGCGGCCTGAGCGGCGTCGAAGCGGTCGGCCACCAGCAGCGCACTTCCCACCAGAATGAGTGCTAGGCCCCCAAAACCGCCGGAAACCACGTAGGGTAGTTGGAAAGCGACGTCCGTCTCCTTGGAGACACCCAGGTAGCAGCCGAGCAGAAGTACGCCGCCGGCGGCCATCACCACCCATCCGCGCAGCGCGCGGACCACGTCGACCACCAGGCGCGATGTGGGCCGCGGGTTATCGGTCCCAGCGGTCTGCTCGTCCACTTTCGTCTCCCCCAAGGAGCATGTCGTCGTCGGTCATGCGGCGCGGTCGTGCGGGCGGCGCGGTCGTGCGGCGGAGCCTCCGCGTGGAGCCCGCCCCCGAGATGATCCGGGTCACGACAGGCGTCAGATTAGTGTGCGGAGATGAACAGGTGCTCCGTCGGGTGGCCCACGGCTGTTCCCGGCGAGCTCCGGCGGCACGGGAAGCTCCGTCGCATTAGGTATACGAGGATAAGCCGGCCGATGGAAGGCCTTGCGAAGTATGCCCGTCTGCAACCAGTCTGCTACTCTATGTCGGCTGTCGGCTGTCGGCTGGCTGTCGGGCCAGGGGGAAGGGCCGGGAGGGATGCCAGCCGCAGCCTGCCGCACCGCGGGCCGATGCCTGCCGCATCGCGGGCCACCGCGGGGCCACCGCGGGGCCTCAGGTGATGCTCGGAGCGATCCGCTGGCGTGGCGGCAGGGCGGTGGCCCCGGCCGGTGCCGGCCCCCGGCCCCAGCGCCACGCGTCGGCGACGATGCGGTCGATGCTCGACGCCGGAGAGCTCCAGCCGAGATCGGCGCGGATCCGGGTGCTGTCACCGATCAGCGTCCTCGGTTCGGAGACCGGCGGACAGTGGACGCGGCGGACCGGGCGCCCGGCGACCCGGCCGACCGCGGCGAGCACGTCGGTRACACTCACCCCGACGCCGCTGCCCACGTTGAACACCGCGCAGTGCCCGGGGCGCGCGGCGACCAGCGCCGTCAGGTAGGCCGTCGCCATGTCCACGACGTGGACGTACTCCCGCAGCGCGAGGCCGTCCCCGTTGACCCGGAACACGTCCCGGCACCCGCTCGCCACGGCGATCGCCGCCGGGATGATCCGGCTGCCGTCGCGGTCGATGTGTCCCGCGACGGCACCCGCGACGTTGAAGGAACGTAGGATCACCGCGCCGAGCAGCCCGGTGCCGGCCTGGTGGGACAGCAGCCGCTCGGCGGCGAACTTGGAGGTTCCGTAGGGGTTCGCCGGGTCGGGTGGGCAGGTCTCCGGGATCCGGGCGAGGTCGACGTTGCCGTAGACCGCGCAGGTGGATCCGAAGACGAACGCGGGTGCGACCCCGGTGTGTTCGGCGCCCTCCTCCAGGGCGGCCAGCAGGTTGATGGTGCCGGTCAGGTTTGTCTGGAAGTAGCGCACGGGATCCAGCCGCGACTCCCGCACCCGGGTCAGGGCCGCGAGATGGCACACCCCCTCGAATCCCCGGCTGACCCCCGCCGCGGCCAGCTGGCGGGGATCGAGCAGGTCCGCGGCCACCACCTCGACATCGGGGGCGAACCGCGGCGTGGTCATCGGCTCGCGGACCATCGCCGTAACCTGGTGTCCGGCGGTGGCGAGCATGTCCGTGACCACTCCGCCGATGAAGCCGGCCGCGCCGGTGACAAGGACGCGCATGTCCGGGATCAGGATGCGGCCCGCATGCGCATCCCGAGGAGGGTCTCCCGGTGGCGCCAGGCGAGTTCCAGGCAGGCGGCGGCCGACGGGGCGATGGGCTCGGTGTCGACGAGACGGCGCAGCGCCGAGTGGGTGAACGGGATGCCCTCGGTCACCGACCGGTTCGGACCCGCGGTGACGACCGATCCCTCGGCATTGGTCTGGACCATGCTGCCGAAAAGCTGGTCGAAGGCGTCGGCGTCCACCACGACGACGGTGAGGATCTCGCCGAACAGAGTGAGCGCGTCCAGCCCGATCCCGAAGTACGACACCCGCATGGCGCCGGACCGACGCGCCTGCTCGAACGAACGGAACGGCTCGTCGGTGTCATAGTCGATCGGGCTGGACGAGCTGCCGTCGTGCTCCGGGTTGCCCAGCAGCTCCTCGCTCAGCTCACGCATGATGTTGCGCCACAGGTCGAAGTCGGCCTCATGGTGGAACGGGGTGATGCCCGACGGCTGGAAGACCCCGGCCGGGATGACGTGGTACACCCCGCCCGCGGTCGCGACCGAGCCCGCGCTGCGCCGGTGCAGGAAGAAGCTCGCCTGGCCGCCGCGATCGTGGCKGATCGTGAGCGTGTTGATGGACGGCAGGGCCGCCCGCCGGGTGAAGTCGAACGGATCTCCGATGCGCGCCCGGAAGGGCAGCGCGGGCCAGGACAGTCCGCTGCCGGCCATCGCGGCCGCCGTCTCGTGTGCGACGGTCTCGCAGACGTCGACGGCGTCGAAGTACGTCGTGTGGGCGAAGCTCAGCGACGGATGGTTGTCCGTTGACGGTCCCGCGGTCCCGTCACCGCCGATATCGAGCAGGCGAAAACTGAGCCGGTTCTCGAACAGGGTCGGCCGGTCGAGGTCCCGCATCGCCCGCGTGTAGCGCTGGTAGCGGTTCTGCTGACCGCCTCCACCGAGCAGGGGCCGGCTACCGGCCGTCTCGGGTTCGTCTCCCCTGATCGTGGGGGCCTCGGCGCTATCGTGCCACCCAAGGGTGACATCGTCGATGTCCACCGGGGTGTCCCACACCCAGCCGGGTCGGGCCAGTAGCCCGCTGCCGAGTCGGTCGGTTTCCGGGTAGAGCCGCACCGCCGCGCGGGCGAGGCTGATCCGATGGTGGTTGAGGTGATCGCGGGTGAGCCGCCACGCGCGTTGGCTCGCGGCGGYCTGCTCGGCCGCCGGACTGCGCGGCRCTGTCTCCCGGCGACGGTCCGTCATCGATCCCGGGGCCAGGCCGACGTCCTCGGGGGACAGCGCCAGATTGCGGGCGATGTGACGGAGCGTCGAGATGTCGTGGATAGCCCGCCGGCCGCTCTCCACCTTGGATACGTAGGACTGGTCGAAGCCCAGACGGTCGGCGAGCTGCTGCTGCGTGAGGCCGTGGGCCTGCCGGTACGCGCGTAGGAGTTGGCCCACACCAACGCTGGTGGGAGTAGAACGCGGCGGCGTCCATAGCCAAGTGTGACCGGTCACCCGCAACCCTCTCGTCCGACAATCGTGTTACGCGAAGTGAGCATAACGAGCCGGGCATCTAGGGGTGCAGTGACATAATTCGAACATCTCGTGTGGGTGTAATTTTGCGGCTTCCAGCAACATCCTCGGTGCCATGTGTTATGCGAGGGCGTTCCCGTCGAATGTATGTTCATTGGTTGGGAAGTCCGTCCGCGAGGTCGAGGACGATCACAATGATGATCAGGAGGAGTATCCAGCGGAAGAAGCCGATACGGCTCCAGACCTCGCGCGCGATRCCCCGGCCCGCCCGGCCGCCGAGCACCAGCAGTGCGAACAGCGCCCCGCCGACCGTGACGAGGAAGATCCCGGCATTGCTGTGGTCCACGGTCAAGACGATCGCACGCCGACCCCGGGGATCCCCGGGGATCCCCGGAGAGTGTTTCTGTTCGGGTCGCGACCGAAGGTGACCGACCGTTCTCGCGGTTATCCTCCCCGTGTTCGCCGTCGGGCCGGTCGGGGTTGCGCTGATCGGCCTGGTGCCGATCGTCCTAGCGCTGATCGGCCTAGCGCTGATCAACGTGGTCACGTCGAGGCTCTCTCATGTGCTACTGAAGGTCGATGGAACGTGTAGTGCATGCCGTGTTGGAATCGACGTTCACCCACTGTAAGATCAACGCACCCCGACGGGATGAACTCACTCCCTTTCCTCGCCCGCCAAATCGCCGGTCGGCGCGCATCGGAGCCTGCTCGTCCCTACCGTGTTCCGGATGTCGACGGCACTCCTGACCGATCACTATGAGTTGACCATGTTGCGCGCGGCGCTCCGGTCCGGCGCGGCGGATCGCCGTGTGGTCTTCGAAGTCTTCACCCGATCGTTGCCGCCGGGTCGCCGTTTTGGTGTGTTCGCCGGCACCGGTCGGCTGCTCGATGCGCTGGCGGACTTCCGGTTCGGGCCGCCCGAGCTAGCTGCTCTGCGGGCCGCCGATGTCATCGACGAGGCCACGGCACAGTGGCTGGCGGACTACCACTTCGGCGGCGACATCCATGGCTTCGCCGAGGGCGAGCCGTTCTTCGCCGAGACGCCCGTGCTCGCCGTCGAGGGCACCTTCGCTGAGACCGTGCTGCTCGAGACACTCGTGCTCGCCATCCTCAACCACGACAGCGCGATCGCGGCCGCTGGGGCCCGGATGGTTGGGGCGGCCGGGGACCGGCCCTGTCTCGAGATGGGATCTCGGCGCACCCATGAGGCCGCCGCCGTGGCCGCCGCCCGCGCGGCCTACCTCGTGGGTTTCGCGGCCACGTCGAACCTGGAGGCTGCCCGGACGTACGAGGTCCCCAGCGTCGGTACCAGCGCGCACGCCTTCACACTCGTTCATCCAAGCGAGGCCGAGGCGTTCGCCGCGCAGGTCGCAGCCCTCGGTGTCGGCACGACGCTGCTCGTCGACACGTACGACGTCCCTGCGGGGGTCGCAGCCGCCGTCGCGACGGCGGGCACCGAGCTTGGGGCCGTCCGGATCGACAGCGGGGACCTGGGTCGGGTCGCCGGCGCCGTCCGCGCGCAGCTTGACGGCCTCGGCGCGACCAGAACACGGATCATCGCGACCGGGGATCTGGACGAGCACGCCATAGCCCGGTTGGGCGACGCCCCAGTAGACGGCTACGGTGTCGGCACCAGCCTAGTCACCGGTGCGGGGGCGCCCACCGCGGGGTTCGTCTACAAGCTGGTCGAGGTCGACGGCGAACCCGTGGCGAAGAGGTCGGTCGGCAAGAGCACCCGTGGGGGGCGCAAGCGGGTCGTCCGCCGCCATGACCTCAACGGCCGGGCCGTCGCTGATGTCATCTTTCCGAGCCCGCCGGGCTCGCCGTCGGCCCCGGACCGCTTGTCCGGTCCGTCCGGCCCGGGGGTGGATCCCGCTGGCTCCRGCGACGCGCTCCCCGCGTCGCCGCGACCGCCCGACCCGGCCCGGGACCGGGACCTGTTGCGTCCGCTGGTGAAGGCCGGTGAGCCGGTCGGTGGCCTGACCGGGCCGGCCGGCACCCGGCGCGCCCGCGAGCACCATCGTCTGGCCCTCGCGGCCCTTCCCCCCACCGCTCGGGAGGTGGGCTACGGCCCGCCGTGCCTGCCCGTCGTCCACGCGGAGGGCCGTCCCTGAACCGTCCCGGGCCTCCCTGAGCCGTCCCGGGCCTCCCTGAGCCGTCCCGGGCCGTCGGGCGGCGTCGCCCACTGAGGTGCCGTTTCCGGCGGGAGGCCGAGGAGGGGCCCGTGTGTGCCGGCGCGGGGATGGCCAGACTGGAGGGGTGGCGCCCGCCTCTCCACCGAACCGGATCCGCGGTCCGTTGGACGGCGAGGGCGGGCGGCATGACGGTGACGCTGTCATGCCGCCCGCCCTCGCCGTCAGCGTGGACGTGGTTCTACTGACCCTGCGCGCCGGTCGGCTCTGTGTCCTGGTCATCCGCCGGGACGATCCCCCGTTCGGCGGATGCTGGGCGCTGCCCGGTGGTTTCGTCGACCGCGACGAGGATCTCGACGCCTCGGCCCTGCGGCAGCTCGCGGCCGAGACGGGCGTCACGACGACCGGTCACCTCGAGCAGTTGCGGACCTACGGCGGCGCGCACCGCGACCCGCGTGTCCGGGTGGTCAGCGTGGCCTACCTGGCCCTGCTGCCGAATCTCCCGCAGCCGCAGCCACAGCCCGGCCGGGATGGACCGCGGGCCCGCTGGTGGCCGGTGGAGGACCTGGACTCGACCGACGGCCCGACGCTGGCCTTCGACCATCCGCGGATCGTGGGGGACGGCGTGGAGCGGGCCCGGGCCAAGTTGGAGTACACCCCGCTGGCCGCCGCCTTCTGCGAGGAGCAGTTCACCCTGGCCGACTTGCGCCGCGTCTACGAGGCCGCGTGGGGCGTCGCGTTGGATCCGCCGAACTTCCGCCGCAAGGTGCTGTCCACGCCGGGATTCGTCGTACCGCTGGGCCAGCGCACCTCCCCGCGCGGTGGCGGTCGGCCCGCCGAGCTGTATCGGCGTGGCTCGGCGGTCGCGCTGCACCCGCCGCTGCTGCGCCGGTCGGTCTGAGGAGATTCCTCCAGACCGGCCGCGCAGTTGTCGCCTGCCGCGGCCGACGGGTCCGGGTCGGCCGCGGCCAGCCACTCGACGATGCCCGCGACGGCGTCCCGACAGGTGCCGCATCCGGTCGTCGCCCGGGTGCCGGTGACGATCGCCGGCAGGTCACGTGCCCCGTCCAACCAGCAGCGGGTGATCCCGCCCTTGGTCACGTTGTTGCACCGGCAGATGGTGACCCGGTCGGRCAGGGTCGCCGGACTGTCGGTGACGGTGACCTCGGTCCGGGTCGGGAACAGCAGGCTGCGCCGGTCGGCCGGCACCGGAGCCTGCCGGTCGAACAGCTGCGTCACGGTCCCCACCGTCGGGTTGTCACCGAGCATGATCGCGCCCACCAGTCGGTCCCCGCGGATCACCAGCTTCTTGAAGGTGCCCCGGGTGACATCGACGAACTGCAGCACCTCGGCGTCCTCGTCGAACTCGTCCACGTCGACCTCGCCCATGGTGGCGAGATCCACTCCCGACGCCTTGAGCCTGGTCACGGGTCGGGCGCCGCTGTAGCGCGCGGCGGGGTCGGCGGCGGTGACAACGTCGGCCACCACCCGGACCTGGTCCCACGCCGGCGCCACCAGCCCCTGCACCGTCCCGTCGTGCTGCGCGCAGTCACCGACCGCGAACACGGCCGGATCGGCGGGGGAGCGCATCTGATCGTCCACCACGATCCCGGCTTCGACCGGCAGGCCGGCCGCCGCGGCGAGGTCGGTCACCGCCACGACGCCGGTCGAGACCACCAGCAGATCGGCGTCGAGCACCTCGTCGCCGGCCAGCTCCACGCCGGCGAGCCGCTCGTCGCCATGGATCCGGACGACCCTGGCCTCGAGCCGGGACCGCACCCCGAGCCCGGCCAGCGTCCGGACCAGCACCTGTCCGGCCCGCCGGTCGAGCTGGCGGTTCATCAGGTGACCCGCAGCGTGCAGGACCGTCGTGTCCAGACCGCGGCGGACCAGGCCGCGGGCCGCCTCCAGGCCGAGTAGGCCGCCGCCGAGTACCACCGCGCGGGTGGCCCGTTCGGACTGGGTGAGGATGTGCCGRCAGTCGTCGAGGGTGCGGAACGCCGCCACTCCGGGTAGCAGCGTCCCATCCGGTCGGGTCAGTCCCTCGATTGGTGGCAGCCACGCCCGGCTCCCGGT
Source organism: Frankia sp. CcI156 (assembly GCF_001983015.1). Taxonomy (NCBI): domain Bacteria; kingdom Bacillati; phylum Actinomycetota; class Actinomycetes; order Frankiales; family Frankiaceae; genus Frankia; species Frankia sp. CcI156. Next base: position 19,985 of record NZ_MOMD01000037.1, on the reverse strand, counting down.
GGCGAGGATGAGTACGTCGTAGGCGACGACGCTGCCGTCGTCGGCCGTGACGGTGCGACGCGTACGGTCGATGTGGTGCGCCACCACGCCGGCCCGGACGTCGACCAGGGCGCGCGGGGGCGTGCCGTCACCGCTGTCGCCGGACGCCGCATGGTCGACCAGGGTGATGTCGGCCAGATCCGCCTTTCCTGCCAGGACGTTCGACAGCAGGATGCGGTTGTAGGCGGGATGCGGCTCCTCCCCGAACACGGTGATGATCAGGTTGGGATCTCGGGAACGAAGCTCGCTGATCATCCGGGAGCCCGCCATCCCATGCCCCACGATGACTACGCGGCGCGGCCCGGAGGCCCCTGTGGAGTCCGACGCGGGCGCGGCGTCGTGCATCATGGTTCGGGGTCTTGCGGTCATCACCCTTGGTGCCTTCCGCTCGGTTGGCTGCGGCCCGTCAACATGGCTCGGACGGGTTCGGCAGCCCCGACCGTCGCGGTGGGGACGGACCCGGTGGCATGCCGATCGTCGTCCGGGTTGTCGTCCGGGTCGTCGATCGGCTCGACCGCGACCGCGCACACCTTGAACTCGGGCATCCGGGACGTCGGGTCGAGCGCGTCGTTGGTCAGGGAGTTCGCCCGTCCGGCCCCGGCCCAGTGGAAGGGCAGGAAGACGGTGTCGAATCGGAGGGTGTCGGTCAGCCTCGCCGGCACCTCGCAGGTGCCTCGTCGGCTCGTGACCCGCACCGGCGCCCCCTCAGCGATCCCGAGCCGTTCGGCGAGGTCGGGATGGATCTCGACGAAGGGTTCCGGCGCGGCGTCAACGAGGGGTCCGATCCGGCGGGTCTGCGCACCGCTCTGGTAATGAGCCAGCACCCGCCCGGTGGTCAGGTAGTAGGGGTACTCGGGGTCGATGTCCTCCGCCACCGGACGGTGCTCGACCGGCACGAGCCGGGCCCGTCCGTCCGGGGTGGCGAAGCGATCCAGGAACATCCGGGGGGTGCCCGGGTGCGTCTCGTCCGGGCAGGGCCAGAACACCCCGTCCGATGYGGTGATCCGCTCGTAGCTGATGCCCGCGTAGTCGGCGATCCCTCCGGCGCTGGCCCGGCGCAGCTCGTCGAAGACCGCCCGTGGTTCGCCGGGAAAGCGCTCGGCGTGGCCGAGTCGGGCGGCGAGCGCCGCGATGATCTCCAGGTCGGTGCGTACCCCGGCCGGAGGAGGCCGCAGCCGTTCCCGCCGCAGTACCCGACCCTCCAGGTTGGTCATCGTCCCCTCCTCCTCCGCCCACTGGGCGGTCGGCAGGACGATGTCGGCCATGGCCGCCGTCTCGCTGAGCACGAAGTCGGCGACGACGAGCAGGTCCAAGGCGGCCAGCCGCGAGGTGATCCGACCGGCCCGGGGGGCGGAGACGGCGATGTTGCTGCCGAGGATGAGGAGCGCCCTCGGGCCCTGCGGCGTGCCGAGCGCGTCCAGCATCTCGTAGGCGCTGCGGCCCGGACCGGGGATGGTCGTCGGGTCGACGCCCCAGATTCGACCGATGTGCTCCCGGGCCACCGGATCGATGATCTTGCGATAGCCGGGAAGCTGGTCGGCCTTCTGCCCGTGTTCCCGGCCGCCCTGCCYGTTGCCCTGGCCGGTGAGACAGCCGTAGCCCGACCCGGGGGTGCCGGGCAGCCCCAGTACGAGGGCGAGGTTGATGAGCGCCGTGACGGTGTCGGTGCCCTTGCTGTGTTGTTCGGCACCGCGGGCGCTGAGCACCATCGCCCGTTCGGCCTGGGCGAGCAGGTCCACGGCGGCGTACTGGTCTGCCACCGGCACTCCGGTGATGCGCTCCACCCGTTCGGGCCAGTAGGAGGCGAGTACTGCTCGCAGCTCGGCGAGGCCCGTCGTCCGAGCGGCGAGGAAGTCGCGGTTGGCGTACCCCTCCGTTAGGGCGATGTAGGCCAGCCCGTTGGCCAGGGCCAGGTCAGTTCCCGGGGTGATCTGCAGATGTAGGGCCGCGGCGCGGGCGGTGGCCGTCAGCCGCGGGTCGACGACCACGAGCGCCCCGCCGTTCTCCCGCTGGCGGGTCAGATACTGCATGAACGGGGGCATGGTCTCGGCCGCGTTGCTGCCGACCATGATGACGGCCCCGGCGTGCGCGATGTCCTCCAGTGGGAAGGGCAGGCCCCGGTCCAGCCCGAACGAGCGGATGCCCGCGGCGGCCGCCGACGACATGCAGAACCGGCCGTTGTAGTCGATCGCGGAGCTGCRCAGCGCCACCCGAGCGAACTTGCCTAGGGCGTAGGCCTTCTCGTTGGTCAACCCGCCGCCGCCGAAGACGCCGACCGCGTCCGGGCCGTGTTCGCGCTGGAGGCGGATGATCCCCTCGGTGATGCGGTCGAGTGCCCGTTCCCAGCTCACCGGCTCGAGGGGGGCGTCGCGTCGCGGCCGCATCAGCGGGGTGGTGAGCCGGTCCGCGGCGGTCAGCAGCTCGGCGGAGGTCCACCCCTTCTGGCACATCCGGCCCCGGTTGGTGGGGAACTCGCGGGCGAGCACGGTAACCGGCCCCGGAGACCTTCCACCTGCGGGTTCCGGGCCGTCGTCTTTTCCGGTGCCTTCCTTGGCGGCGCTCTCCGGGGTGGCGCGCAGCATCATTCCGCACTGCAGGGCGCAGTACGGGCAGTGTGTCGCAGCCTCGGCAAGGGGCGCGGCCGGCACCGGCATGGTCGTGGTCACGCACCGAGCGTGCGGCGAGGGGGTGTCTCGGCCGGGTCGGAGCCGTTTCGCGGCGGCAAAGTGGTTCTCATCCTGGCCKGCCCCCCGATGTGCGGCCCCCCGATGTGCGGCTGCGGCCCCGACGATGCCACCCTGCGGCGCTCGGTCGTCTCCCGGCGTTGGGCCGCCTGCTGAGAGGTGATTGCCGGCCACGGCACACGACCCGTCGAGGAGAACTGTCGTGGGAATGGCGTAACAATAGGCAGCGTGTCTGTCGCCGCCGTGTCGCCTCTCGATGTCGAGGAAGTCGACGAGACCCTCGATGACGATCGGCCGTGGGTCACCATTGTCTGGAACGACCCGATCAACCTGATGTCATACGTGACGTATGTCTTCCAGAAGCTCTTCGGCTACAGCAAGCCGAAGGCCACCAAGCTGATGCTCGACGTCCATCACAAGGGGCGGGCTTCGGTGGCCGTCGGCACCAGGGAGGAGATGGAAGCCGACGCCGAGCGCCTGCACGCCTACGGCCTGTGGGCGACGATCGCCCAGGACTGACCCGACCGGTGACCCGAGACCGGTGCCCGACCCGGGGCTCTTTCCGTCGCACCGGTGCCCTGCCGCCCGGAGCAGCCCGTGCGGCATGCCCTGGGTAGGCTGGCTGCGTCCGTGGTCGGACGGTTCAGACGGTCATGTGGGGCGGTCGTCCCGGGCGCACCGTCGCCGGGAGCGTGGGAGTGGGGGAACGGAGGGACGTGGCTGACGGCTTCCGCCGCACGCGTGCCGGGATCGAGCTGCGCCTTCCCCGGCTCGAGGCGGCGTTGCTGATCGAGCTCGTCGGCCAGATCGAGTCCCTGCTCGAACCGCCGCCGGTCGAGGACCCGCTGGAGGCGCTGGTGGGGTTGCGTGACACCGCGCCGCCGCCGCCGGACGATCCGGCGATCGCTCGTCTGCTTCCCGACCCCTACCCGGACGATCCGATGGCCTCCGGGGACTTCCGCCGCCGCCGGACGGACGATCTGCTCGCCCGCAAGCGTGACGCCGCTCGGCGGGTGCTGTCCGCTGTGCCGGCGCCTGGGAGGGCGCTCCTGCTCGATGAGGAGGCCGCTCAGGACTGGCTGACGACGCTGAACGACCTCCGGTTGGTGCTGGGAACCCGCCTCGGTCTCACCGACGACGACTCCACCGCGGAACTCGAACACCTCGACCCGGACGATTCCCGCCGCCCGCTCGTCGCGGTCTACGCGTTCCTGACCGAGCTGCTCGACGATCTGACCCGAGCTCTGGGGTAGTCGCGGGCGAAGGCCGACCCGAACCGCCCCTTCGGCGTCGTACGGTGGGCTCGTGCTGCGAATCGACCGTGCCTGCTATGAGGCGATCGTCGCCCATGCCCGTCGAGATCATCCCGACGAGGCCTGTGGCATCGTCGCCGGCTCCCTGGGGTCGGACCGGCCGAAGCGGTTCATCCCGATGGAGAACGCGGAGCGTTCGCCGACCTTTTACCGCTTCGACCCAATGGAGCAGCTCAAGGTGTGGCGGGAGATGGACGACCGGGACGAGGAGCCCGTCATCATCTACCACTCGCACACCGCAACCGAGGCGTACCCGTCCAGAACCGACGTGTCCCTCGCGGCCGAGCCGGGCGCGCACTACGTACTGGCCTCCACCCGGGAGCCGGACGTGACCGAGTTCCGGTCCTACCGGATCGTCGATGGCGTGGTCACCGAGGAGCCGGTGGAAATCGTCTGAGACGACCTGGTGTTGCAGATGACGCGGCGACGGACGATGACGCGGCGACGGACATGGTCCGGGAAGGGACATGGTCCGGGAAGATGGTGGACACGGTCCGGGAAGATGATGACTGCGGAGCCTTGGCACCCACGACTCGTCCGCTTGTCCGCCTGAGGTAGAACCCGCTGACGTGACACCCCGCCCATCCGGGCGGCGCCACCGCCGAGCCCGGCCGGTGGCACCCGCGAAAGGAGCACCATGGCAGTCCAGGTCCGTGTGCCGACGATCCTGCGTACCTACACGGGAGGTTCGAAGCTGGTCGAGGGCACGGGCGACACGGTCGCCGCGCTCTTCCTCGATCTCGACTCCCGGTACGCCGGGCTGCGGGGCCGGCTGGTGACCGGTGACAACGGTTCCGAGCTGCACCGCTTTGTCAACATCTACGTCAACGACGAGGACGTTCGTTTCCTCGGCGGTCTCGACGCCAAGCTCAGCGACGGCGACGAGGTCACCATCCTTCCCGCCGTCGCCGGCGGCTCCGTCGACGTCGGGGAGTTTCCGGGCAGCGCCGAAGTTCCGGGCAGCGCCGAAGTTCCGGGCAGCGAGGGGCTGGCCGTGCTGTCGCCTGGCATGTCGCCCGGGCGGCACTGACGCGAGCGACGGGTCCCGACTCATGCGCTTCTCCTCCCTGGCCGACTCCGTCGGCCGGACCCCGCTGGTCGGGCTTCCGCGACTGTCGCCGTCGCCGGATGCCCGGCTGTGGGCGAAGCTGGAACAGGACAACCCGACCGGTTCGATCAAGGACCGGGCGGCGCTGTGGATGATCGCCGACGGCGAGAAGCGCGGTCTGCTCACTCCGGGCGCGACCGTGCTCGAACCGACGTCCGGTAATACCGGGATCTCGCTGGCCATGGCCTGCCGTCAGCGGGGCTACCGGCTGATCTGTGTGATGCCGGAGAACACCTCGATCGAGCGCCGTCAGCTCCTGCAGATGTGGGGCGCCGAGATCAGGTTCTCGCCCGCCGCCGGCGGATCGAATGAGGCGGTCGCCGTCGCGAAGCGGCTGGCCGCTGAGAATCCCGACTGGGTGATGCTCTACCAGTACGGCAATCCGGCGAACGCCCAGGCGCACTATGAGACGACCGGGCCGGAGATTCTCGAGGACCTGCCCGAAATCACGCACTTCGTGGCGGGCCTCGGCACGACCGGAACCCTCATGGGAACCGGTCGTTACCTCAAGGAACGGGTGCCGGACATCTCGATCGTCGCGGCCGAACCGCGCTACGGCGAGCTGGTGTACGGGCTGCGCAACATCGACGAGGGGTTCGTTCCCGAACTGTACGACCCGTCGGTGCTCACCTCGCGATACTCGGTCGGTCCGCGGGAGGCGCTGCGCCGTACCCGCGAGCTGGTGCAGGAGGAGGGCATCTTCGCCGGGATCTCCACCGGGGCCATCCTGCACGCGGCGCTTGCGCAGGCCGAGCGGGCGGTCAAGGAGGGCAAGTCGGCCGATATAGTCCTGATCGTCTGTGACGGTGGCTGGAAGTATCTGTCCACCGGCGCCTACGCCGGCACCCTCGAAGAAGCCGAAGCCGCCCTKGAAGGGCAGCTGTGGGCCTAGCCCCGCATGGCGGCTTCGCCGCAATGCGGGGACCCCTGGCCTTGGGCGCCGTTCGGGGTTTCCGTCAGCTCGCCTTCGGCGAGCTTCCTGGGGGAGCCGTCGGGGGTGGTTGGCGGCTTCGCCGCAATGCGGGGACCCCTGGCCTTGGGCGCCGTTCGGGGTTTCCGTCAGCTCGCCTTCGGCGAGCTTCCTGGGGGAGCCGTCGGGGGTGGTTGGCGGCTTCGCCGCAATGCGGGGACCCCGGGGCTTCGCCGCGATGCGGCGGTTCAGTCGGTGGCGGGGGTGGGTGGGGCGGCGAGGACCTCGCCGAGGACCAGGGCCAGTTCGCCGAAGGCTCGGCCGCGGTGGCTGATCGCATCCTTCTCCGCCGCGGACAGTTCGGCGTTCGTCCGGGTCTGACCGTCGGCCAGGAACAGTGGGTCGTAGCCGAAGCCGCCCACGCCGCGAGGTTCGGTCAGCAGGGTGCCACGTAGCTCGCCGTGGGCGACCTGTTCGACGCCGTCCGGGGTGACCAGGGCCGCCGCGCAGACGAAGGCGGCGCCGCGCCGGTCGGCCGGGACGTCGTCAAGCTGCGCGAGCAGCAGGGTGTTGTTGGCGGTGTCCCGTTCGACCCGGGTGCCGTCGCGCCAGCCCGACCATCGAGCCGAGCGCACCCCCGGCATCCCGGCCAGCTCGTCGACGGCGAGCCCGGAGTCGTCGGCGACCGCGGGCAGCCCGGTCTCCGCGACCGCCGCCCGCGCCTTGATCAGAGCGTTCTCGGCGAAGGTCGTCCCGGTCTCGGGCACCTCCTCGCCTGGCGGCAGGCCCACCAGCTCCACGGCCAGGCCGCTGGCCGCCAGGATGCGGCGCAGCTCCGCGAGCTTCGCCTCGTTGCGACTGGCGAGGACCACCTTCGTCGTCCGGGCCGATCCGTGGTGTTCGGCGCTCATCGAGCACCTCCCGGGCGGGGAGGCCCCGCCGGGACCGGGCCGCGCAACGCCTCGGTCTGGATCGCGGTGAGCTGAGCGCATCCACGCACTGCGAGGTCGAGCAGGCTGTCGAGCATCGTCCGGTCGAACGGGGTGCCCTCGGCGGTGCCCTGGACCTCGACGAAACCGTCCGCCCCGGTGCACACCACGTTCATGTCGGTGTCCGCGGTGGAATCCTCGCTGTAGGCCAGGTCGAGCATCGCCTCACCCTTGACCACGCCGACGCTGACCGCACTGACGCTCGTGATGATCGCATCGGGCCGGCCGAGCCAGCGGGCGGCGTCGACCAGCGCGACGTAGGCGCCGGTGATCGCGGCGGTGCGCGTGCCGCCGTCGGCGAGCAGCACGTCGCAGTCGATCGCAATGGTGTTCTCGCCGAGGGCCTTCAGGTCGATGCAGGCACGCAGGCTGCGGCCAATCAGTCGGGAGATCTCATGGGTCCGCCCGGAGATGCGGCCGCGCACGGACTCGCGATCGTTACGGGTGTCGGTGGCCCGTGGAAGCATGGAGTACTCGGCGGTCACCCAGCCCAGGCCGCTGCCCTTGCGCCAGCGCGGGACCCCCGTGGTCACCGAGGCCGCGCACAGCACCCTGGTCCGGCCCGCACTGATCAGCGCGGATCCCTCCGCGTGCTCCTGCCATCCCCGCAGGATCGTCACCTGCCGGAGTTCGTCCGGTCTCCTGCCATCCGCTCGTATCACGTCGCGACACTATCGGCCCAGGGTGACCCGGCCGCGCGCCGAGGTGCGGAGGTGCGGTCCGTCAGAGCTCCCAGAGCTCTCAGAGTTCATAGACGGTGCCGGGGCTCGCGAGGGTCAGCGGGCCGTCGTAGACGCCAGCCGCCTCCTCCTCGGAACGGGCGGCGTTCCCCCACGGGACAAGATGCGTGAGCACGAGCTGACCCACGCCGGCTCGCCGGGCGTGCTCGCCGGCCTCCCGGCCGGTCAGATGCAGGTCAGGGGGGTTGTCCTCCTCATCGAGGAACGACGCCTCGCAGAGGAAGAGATCGCTGTCGGTAGCGAGGCGGACCAGCCGGTCACACGCCCCGGTGTCGCCCGAGTAGGTCAGTACCCGATCGTCGGCGGTGAGGCGGATGCCATAGGCCTCCACCGGATGGGCCACCCGGGTGAGATCGATCCGGAACGGCCCGATGTGCAGGCGGCCGGCGCCGATGGTCCGGAAGTCGTAGATGTCGGCCAGGCTGTCGTCCGGCCATTTCTCGAACGCTCCGCACAGCCGTTCCTGGGTGTTGATCGGGCCGTAGACCGGGAGCTTGGGCGGCATGCCCTCCGGGTGGTACCGCCGCGCGTAGGAGTTGGCCACCAGGTCCAGGCAGTGGTCGCCGTGCAGGTGGCTGAGCAGCACCGCGTCGATCTCACGCAGGTCGCAGTGCCGTTGCAGTTCGCCCATGGACCMGTTGCCCGCGTCGAGGACGAGCCGGAACCCGTCGTCCGACTCGACGAGGTAGGACGAACAGGCCGACGTCGGGCCGGGATACGTGCCTGAACAGCCGAGGATCGTCAGTTTCACCGTGGCACCACCGGGCTCTGCTGGGAGGAGGGTTCCTGGTCCGCCCCGGTTCGGGCGGCCCATACGGCTGGAGGCGTGACTGTGGCCCGCGCGGCGGGAACGGGCGGGGACACCGCCGCGACGCCGACGAGTTCGGGGCCGAGGAACCTGCGTCCCACCCGGCTGAACAAGGTTGGATCACCCGTGGTGAGGAACCGGTGGGTGGGCGGCGGAAGGTCCGGATCGCGGAAGAGTCCATGCCGGACAAGTACCCGGTAGGTGTCCTTGGCCGTCTCCTCGGCACTACTCACCAGAGTGACGCCCTCTCCCATCACGAGGCCGATGACCCCCGTCAGCAGTGGGTAATGTGTACATCCGAGTATCACCGTGTCCACGTTGGCTTCCTGCAATGGTGCGAGGTACGCCTCGGTCAGACCGAGCAACTGCCGCCCGCAGGTGATACCCCGCTCAACGAAGTCCACGAACGCCGGGCAGGCCGCACCGGTCAACTCCACGCCCGCGGCGGCGGTGAACGCGTCGTCGTAGGCGCGGCTGGCAATCGTCGCCAGCGTGCCGATGACGCCTACCCGCCCGCTGCGGGTCGCCGCGGCCGCTCGGCGGGTCGCCGGCATGATCACTTCGATGACTGGTATGTCGTAACGCTCCCGGGCGTCGCRCAGACAGGCGGCACTTGCCGTGTTGCAGGCGATGACCAGCAGCTTCACGCCCTCGTCCACGAGCCGGTCGAGGGCATCGAGGGCGTAGCGACGCACCTCGGCGATCCGCCGCGGACCGTAGGGTGCCCGAGCGGTGTCCCCGAGATACATCAGGGGCTCATGCGGAAGCTGGTCCAAAATGGCGCGCGCCACAGTCAGACCGCCCACCCCGCTGTCGAACACCCCGATCGGCGCGCCGCTCATGAGCGATCAGACTAAGCCGGAAACCCGATGCTCACCCTGTGGCTGTTGTCACGGAACCATTGTCCGGTCCCGGACAGTCCTCGCGCGTCCGACATAGGACCATCTCGCCTCGCTGAGCTGGGCGCATCGCTGTGCGTCATACCTCGTTGTTTACCCAGGTGAAGGCGTMCGCGTGCCGCGAGGGGCCGAGGTGTGGCCGGCTCGACATCCGGGGATCGTCCCGGTCTGCTGGATCATCCGATGACCTTCGCCTGGTCCGGAACGCGATCTTTCATCGATGTATCGCGKGAAATGCGTGGTCCGTCTGTCGATCGTCCACGAGGAGCCGTGCCCGGGTGGGTATGCCATACGGGTACAGGCACGCCAAACGGAGTGTAGGCTAGAACTGCCTGTAATCGATCAGTGACTACTAGCTATCGAACAGGTATGTTGAGGACGCGGCTGAGGTGTCCGGGTCGTTCCCATCCGTCCCCGATTCGAGGCACCCCAGTCGCATCCTCGATGTCTCCGGGCGTCTTCCGGGCGTCTCCAGCCCGTCTCCAGTCCGCCTCCAGTCCGCCTCCAGTCCGTCTCCAGTCGTCTTCCAGGCCGCCTCCAGGCCGTCCCCGGGGTATCGACGCAACGTGGTTCCCGACGTCTCCCCGCGCTTCTACGATGACGTCACGCGGTGGTCTTGCCATCGTCCGGCCGTGCAGTCATCCAGGGAGATCAGGGGACGTCAGCACGTGACCACGCACGGAGGGTCGCGGTCGGGTGGCTCTTCGAGCAATCAAGATCGTCCCATGGCGTGAGGACGGACGGTGTAAGCGGGATACACGGCACCAAACTGTCCTCTGCCTTGTCGGGTTGACGTCGATCGGGGGCATCGCTGGCCGTACGGCGATAGGAACATGTCCATGGCCCGGCTCCTCGCGGCGATCTCCACGGGCGTCGCCCTCCTGGTGGGAGGGTTGACGGCGCTTRCCGTCATGCTGCCGCCCGAGTACGGCTRTCTGGTTCCGATTGTCATTATCCTCGTTGTCGTGGGGGTCAACATCACTGCCTGGCTTGTGATCCCGCGTGTCGTCGGCCCGGCGTCGGCGTCGGCGTCGGCGTCCGTGCACCGCTCGATACCGGAGAATCGTCCGATGGGTGGCTCGTTCGTGTTCGGTCGTGGTGAGTTCGACTGGGCGCGTTCGGACGCATCCGATGCCTCCGTCGAGTCCTCGTCGGACAACTGGTCGTCGAGCTGGGACTACGCCGGCGGGGACGGTCCGGACGGCAGCGACGACGAGAGCGGTYTCGACGACGACCGCTGGTATGGCTCCGCGGTCCGCCGTGGCGCGGGTTTCCCGCCGCCCGCTCTTACCGGAGTATCCATGTCCGGCCTGCTGTCYGCCGACACCGGACAGCATCACCGGGCCACGCAGTCCGGCCCGGTGCCGGCGGAGCCAGAGAAGCACCACGACGACAGCCGCCAGCCGTAGCGATGCCCAGTGGGGACTGACCGGCCAGGGCGGCGTTCCTCCGGCCGGGCACATCCCGTCCGTGCTGTGCTCGGTACGGTCGTTGAGGTCGGTACGGTGCAGCGCGGTGCGGTGGCGGCCCGGCACCGTGGATCAGGCGAGCCCGGCGCGCCGGCGGGCCGTCTCGGTCACCGCGGCCCAGTCCTGGTCGGTCTGGCCATGCGCCAGCGCGTCGACGAAGGCGTCCCGCAGCACGCCGCCGAAGGGCAGCGGAACGTTCCGTTCCAGCCCTGAGGCCAGCGCGAGCTGGACGTCCTTCAACCCGAGCGGGAGACGGAAGTTGACGGGCTCGTAGTCCCGGTTTCCGATCATGCGGCCATAGCCGGTGAAGACCGGGCCGGTAAACAGGTTGTCGGTGAGCACTTCGATGAACGTGGCCGGGTTCATCCCGCCGGCCTCGATGACGGCGCTCGCCTCCGCCATCGCCTCGATGCTGCAGGCGATCAGATAGTTACCCAGGATCTTCACCAGGTTGGCGTGCTCCGGCGCATCGCCGACCGTCCAGGTTCRCCGGCCGAGGACGTCGAACAGGGGCTGAACCTCGGCGATCGTGTCCGGATCGCCGCTGGTCACGATGGTGAGGTTGCCGGCGCGGGCGGCGTCGGTCCGGCCGAAGACGGGAGCCGCGAGGTAGCGCAGCCCGTGCTCGGCGTGCTCACGCCGGGCCTGGATCGCCAGCGCGGTGCTGACGGTGGCCATATTCACATGCAGTGCTCCGGCCGGCGCGGCGGTCAGTACCCGCGGATCGAGCAGGYGGTCGGTGACGGCCTGGTCGTCCGCCAACATGCTGAGGACGATTCCGGTGGCGAACRCCTCGGAGATGCTGGCGGGCACCGCACCGGCRGCGGCCAGCTCGGTGACGGGATCCGGTGAGCGGTTCCAGGCCAGTACGGTGTGGCCGGCGTCGATCAGATTGCGCGCCATGGCGCTGCCCATTCCGCCAAGTCCGATGAAACCGATTTTCATGCGTCACCCTCCTGGCCTGGTCGGCGGACGGTCCGCCGACGCGGGTTTCCTGCCCGGCTGGGCTGGGCCAAGTGGCATCGGCCGCTCCAGCCCAGGGCGGGTGAAGAACGGACCGGCAGGTGCCGGGTCCTCAGGCGCCTGTCATCGTAGGAAGCCCGGTGCCCGAGGTCAGTGTGATGAACTCGATACGCGGGGGACCGGTGAGCAGATCCTGCCGCTCGGCGACGAAATGGTGGATGTGCGGCTGGTTCTCATGATCCTCGAACGCCTCGCGGTCGCGGTAGAGCTCGTAGAAGAGCCGGGCATTGTCGTCGCCGACCACCCGATGGGTAGTGTAGATCAAGGTCCCGGGTTCGTGGGCGGCGATCAGCGGCACCGTCTCGGCCACCAACGCGTCGAACGCGTCCGCCGTGTCCGGGCGTACCTCGAACCGCACCGTCAGACCGAACATGGATCTCCTCCTCAGGGTGTTGCGACAGGGACATGGCGGGGCGCTGTCGCTTCGCGACGTACTGTCACCGTATCCGGGAGATCACTCTAATGGTGGCCTGAGAGCCCGGCCACATCGATGCGGCCTGAGATCGGCCGCCTTGTGTAGTCCGGGACGGGCCATCCGGACCTTGAAGGCAGGAGGCCGATGTACAGCAGATTCTGTCGACCAAAGACGATATGGACGTCATGAACGGTACCCGATGGTATTCCTTCAAGGCTGGATCTGGTGGATGACGGGCATGGTCTCCCGGCCGGCCTAGCGATTCGCGGCCGGCGGGCCACAGCCTGATTTCTTCCATCGACTCGTGGTTCAAATTCGAGACGACTCGTGTTCACCGACCTGTGAATGGAAATCCCTTGACGGCTGGMCGCTGCACCGCACTCCGGCGGGATGTAGGCAAGGTCGGCGCCCTGTTGCTCTGATGATTCAGGAGACTTGCATGGTCTACGTCCAGCCGTATGCTGTCGACTCCGCCGGGCGTGGTCTCTTCGCGGTTCGATACGGCGTCGGACCGACAATGCGGAATCGAGGATGGCGCGGAGTGAAATCTCGTCTCACATGGTCCCGTTCGGCTGCGCTTGTGGCCGCGACAGCCCTGACCGTCGGGCTTGGCTACGGCCTTCCGGCGGTCGCGGATCCGGGTGGCGCGGCAGCCCAGTCGGGTGCGGCGGCCGTCCAGACGGCGAGCTCGGTGCGGGCGGCCACGGTCTCGCGGTGCTCGGGTCCCAACGCCCGTTCGAACAGCGCCAGTACCGCGGCAAACTGGTCTCGGGCACCCGCGGGATCCCCCGCCTCCCCGGTCCAGTGGGCGAGGTTGCGCTGGTCGAGCAACGTGTCCGGATGGTCGGGGCCGAGGACCCGCCGGTGGATCAGGAGCAGGGCGGCGTACTGGTCACGGGCCATCGCGGGGTCTCCCGCCTGACCCACCCAGTAGGCGAAGTTACCCCGGGCGACCAAGGTCGCGGGATGCTCGGGACCCGAGACCCGCTCACGGATCGGCAGTAACTGTGCGTACTGGTCGCGGGCGGCGGCCGGGTCACCCGCCTTGCCGGTCCACCAGGCGAGGTTGGTGCGGACCCACAGCGTGCCGTGATGCTCCGCGCCGGACACCCGCTCATGGACGGTGAGCAGCGCCGAGCACAGGTCGCGCGCGGCCGCGGGATCCCCGGCCTCCCCGATCCAACGGGCGTACTGGTCACGGGATTCGAGAACATCCGGGTGTTCCGGTCCCAGCACCCGTTCCCTGATCGGCAGAAACGMGGCGTAGTGAGCGCACGCGCCCGCCACGTCGCCGGCCTGCCCGGTCCAGAACCCGAGATTCGCCCAGACATACAGGGTCTCCGGATCATCCTCACCCGCGACGCGTCGCCACCGGGGCAGGATGGACAGGCACAGGTCGCGCGCGCCGGGCCAGTCGCCGGCCTGCCCGGTCCAGTCCGCGAGACGGGCCGCGACCAGCAGGGTCTGCCGGTCGTCGGCGCCCAGGGCTCGGTCGCAGACGGGCAGCAACGCCGCGAGCATGTCGCGCGCGCCTCCCGGATCCCCCGCCTCCCCGGTCCAGTTGGCGACGGCGGCACGCGTACGCAGAGCCGCGGGATGCTCGGCGCCCAGCCGTGCCACGGTGTCGTTGTGGACGTCCTCCTGCACGATCTTCGCCGTCCGGTAGTCACCACTGGCGTCGAGATACTCGAGCAGTTTCAGGACGCCGGGACGGTCCGGACGGAACACGATACGTGCGTGGGGGACCAGCATGGCGTAGACAGGCCACGTCCCGGACCGGTGGGGTTCATCCGGCAGTGCGGCCTCCACCAGGGCCACCACCACGCCGCGCAGGACGTCGCGACGTTCCTCGGGCAGCTGACCGGCGATGACTGCCCCGACGAGGCGGTGCAGCTGAATCGTGTTCCCGCTCCGGCGGGCCAGGGAGTAGGCCAGCGCGTCACCGACCACATCGTCGAGGTCGAGCCGGGGATGGGTACCGGCGCACGCCTGCGCCAACGGGCCGTCGAGAAGATCGGGATGGTCATCGAACAGGGCCAACGGGATCGGTTCGGGAGCCAGCAGCGCGCACAGCGTCAGCAGCTGCACGGTGGCCGGGGCGTCGGCCCGCAGCCGTTCCAGAGCCATGGACCAAGCGGTGGCGATGGTGCCGGCATAGAGGGGATCGCCCCCTTTGCCCAGCAGCGTCGTACGCCGGGTACGGAACTTCGCAAGGTAACTGGCCGGATCCGTCCGGGTCGTGGTGAGGTAGCCGGCGGCCTGCGCCAACGCCAGAGGCAGGTCACCCAACTCGGCAGCCAGCGCGTCGGCTACCGCCGCGTTCAGGCCGGGAAGACGGCGGGTCAGGAACGCCACCGCCYCAGCCCGTTCAAACACGTCCACGTCGACCGCAGCGGCGAGTGCCTCCCARCCCGGATTCCGGGACGTGATCAGCACATGGCCCGGTCCGCTTGGCAGYCAGTCCCGCAAGGCGACGGGATCCTCGGCGTTGTCGAACACCACCAGCCACCCCACCCGACGGCCTAGGGCTGCGAGCACGATGGCCGCGATGTCGGATACCGCTCCATCGGTCGACAGACCCAGCGGGCCCGCGAGCGCGGCGAACTTCTCGCCGACCAGGAGGGTCTGTTCCGCGTCGATCCACCAGACCAATGTGTACTCGGCGGCGTGCCGATGGGCGTACTCGACGGCCAACTGGGTCTTGCCCACCCCGCCCATGCCGTGCAGGGTGGTCACCGCCACCGGCCCCGACCCCAGCTCGGTGCGGATCTGGTCGAGCTGGGACTGGCGGCCGGTGAAATGCCGGTTGCGACTCGGCACGTTCCACACATCGGGCAGCCGCCCGGGGAACGTCGGCTCCATCCCCGTCGCGGTGACCATCGGTTGGGCGGGCCCGCCGGGAAAGACCGGCTCCACCGCCGGCTTACTCCGCTCCCCACGTGCCGCGGCCACCAGCCGCCCGGCCGCGATGTCCCGGTCGAGGCCGAACAGGTCCACGCTGACCAGCTGACCCAGCAGCCCGGGCCGATCACATTCCTCCACTCGGAACACCAGCAGCTTGCGCGCCCGCCCGGACGGGTCGGCGGCCCAGGCGGCCTGCCACTCCGCCTCCGCGAACGCCGAGGACAGGTACGCCGTCGACAGCACCGCGATCGTGCGGGCCGCGACCTGTGCCGCCTGATGCATCTCGGTGACGAAATGACTACCCGCGTTGAAGTCCCAGGTCTGGATCCGCACCCGGTAGCCGGCGTCCTCCAACACCCAGGCGATCCACTCCGCCCATCCCTGATCGGCCCCGGTGTAGGAGACGAAGAAATCCACCCCCGACGATGGCGACCTTGCCGCACCCTGCACCGCGCCGCCGCCTGACGCCGGGACCCTCGTGCCCATAGCCGCACAGCCTGCCACAGTAGCCACGGATCGTCACAACCCAGGCGCGTACCGGACAGCCGAACGGGCTGACACCCGGGGTGTGTAAGAACAACGGTGTAACCCCGATCAAGGAGTGACACCTGATGACGATCACCACAGACGCAGCGGACACTGCTGTGGTGTCCCTGGAGGAGTCGGCCGCTGGACGGCCCCGCGCGTCGAAGGCGAAGGCTGCGCCAGCGGGGATCGATCCCGCGTTGGTCGCGCAGCTGGTGACCCAGGCCCGTGAGCAGGGGGTGCGGCTGTCCGGCGAGGGTGGCCTGCTCCAGCAGCTGACGAAGGTCGTGCTGGAGTCCGCCCTCGAGGGCGAGATCACCGGGCGGCCTCGTGAGTGCCGGCCGTCAGGGCAGCGTCCGGAAGGACGCTTCCGGCAGGTGGTTCTTCGTCGTCGACATCACCGCAGCGGGTGGGCCGCGTCGGCAGGCGAGACGGCGTGGGTTCGCGACCAAGAAGGCGGCACAGGCGGCGCTGACGGGGTTTCTCGGCAAGCTCGCGGCCGGCACGTACGTCGAGCCGTCCCGGCTGACCGTTCGGGAGTTCATCGAGACGCGCTGGCTCCCGGCAGTGGAAGGTGAGCTGCGGCCGTCGACCCTGGCGTCATGCCGGCGGAACCTGCGGCTGCATGTCCTGTCCCGGCTCGGCGGGGTGYGGCTCCAGCTCCTTGACACGGCTACCCTGCAAGCCCTCTAGGCCGAGTTGCTCCGGGCTGGCCGGGCTGACCATGCCCGGGGGCACGGACTGTCGCCGCGGACCGTGCTCTACATCCACACGATCCTTCGGGATGCGCTGAAGACGGCAGTCGAATGGGACCTGATCCCACGCAACCCGGCGGACCGGACCAAGCCGCCGCAGCGGAAGGCCCAGGCCGAGCGGCACACGAAGATCCGCACCTGGACGAACGCCGAACTCCGGACCTTCCTCGACGCCACCCGCGACGAACCGACCTACGCCCAGCGCCTCACCTCGCCACCACCGGCGTGCGGCGAGGTGAGGCGCTGGGGCTCGCCTGGTCGGCGGTGGATCTGGACGCGGGGCGCATCTCGATCCGCCGGACGCTCGTCAACGTCACCACGTCTGACACCGGCCGGGTGCCGGTGTTCAGCGACCCGAAGACCGTACGCGRCACGCGGGTCATCGCCCTGGACACGGCCACCGTAACGGCGCTGCGTGACCTGCGCGAGAGCAAGCTGAAGGAGCTGGCGTTGCTCGGCAGGGAGCCAGAGGCCGATCTTGTCTTCACCCACTGGGACGGCCGGGCCATGCACCCGGAACGGAACTCCCGCGCGTTCCTCCGGCGGGTGAGGCGCCTCGGCCTGCCGGTCATCCGGCTGCACAACCTGCGGCACACCTGGGCAACCCTCGCGCTCGCGAGCAACGTGCATCCCAAGGTCGTCTCCGAGCGGCTGGGGCACGCCAGCATCACGATCACCTGGAGATCTACAGCCACGTTCTGCCCGGCATGCACTCCGATGCCGCGGAAGTCGTCGCCGGGCTCATCCTCGGCACTGGCGGGCAGGCCGACGAGGACCAGGCGGACCGGCCCGACGGYGGTGGCGACGCGACCGACTCGGACGACTCCGATGGCCTGGGTGATGACGATGYGGAACCGGGTGCGCCTGCGTCAGACTGCCCGGCCACCGGCCCGCGGACTCCTCGTCCGTCCACTTCGGTCACGGCCCGGTCGTGACCAATCTGTGACCAAACGGGCCCAAACGATCAGAGGAGGAACGGTGGGCGAGCATCTGACCTGCGAGAACGCTGCCGTTCAACGGGTGCACCTCCTTGGGCGCTACTCGAACACGCCAGAGGTACTGACCGATCTTCAAACCGTCTGGGCCGTCGTAGCTGAAACCCCTGGTCAGGGGGAGACACAGGAGCTTCCGGGCCTCACAGGTTCCGGTCAKGTGCCCCGACGACACGCCATCGTTGACCGCCTCCCGGCCTCGGACATCGAGACCTTGATCAGCCTGTACCTGGCCGGCAGCACCGCTCGCGCCTTGGCGGCCAGGTACTCGATCAGTCTCACGGCGGTCAAGACGCTGCTGCGCAAGCGTGGCATCCGCCGCAACCGGCGATCAGCTGAACCCTCGTGACCGTGTCAGAAGACCGGCCGCCTTCCTGGTGGCCGGGCTTCTTGGTCATACCCATCAAGATTATGTAAGCAGGAACCATACCCATGGAACACGCACCATCTCACGAAAGGATCATCAACCAGGCAGACGTTCTACCCGCCGAGCTGTCGCACGACGAACGCCTGATCAAGCAAGGCATTGAGGCCGCCGCCCAAGAGGAGCGGCCCATCGACGACCRCACCGCGCGCTACATCGCCGGACAGCTGCACGGCGGTCAGGTCAGCGCCCTCTACAGTCTGGCCAGCACCGGCAACATCATCGAGGACACTGTCTACCACGAGCTGTACGAAGACCTCGAATCCCACACGCCGGAGGTCGCCTCCTGGGTCGAAGCGCTTCGGGCCTACTGCCAGGCTCGGCCGGACAAGGGACCAGTGAGAGGCTGGACCGAGCACGCCGCCATCCTGGACCGCATCGACGCCACCCGGGAACGGGCGCGCATGCTCGGCGGGATCGCCATCGCACCGGAACTGGCCGAAGCCAACGAGGCGCCCGGGAAAGATCATGCTCTAAACCCGGACCGGCTGGACGAACTGTTCGGCGAACCGCCGGACGAGGAGGTCGGCCGCGCAGATGAGCTGGRCTGGTTCGGCCTGATCGTCGATCACGGCACCGGCGGCGGCACGATCATCTCCCAGGACGAGCAGGGCTTCCGTTACGTCTGGGAGACGGCCAACGGCGAAGCACTCGACCAGCGGTGGCAGGCCATCCTCCGGGAGTACGGCACCTACGAAGACTCACTTGTTGACCTAGAACGACGTGGCCTGGATGCTCGCCATGAACGGGTCGGCTATGCCTGTCTGGCATGCGAAGAGCCGATCGTTGAGYAGGCAAACGGGCTCGATCGATCCACCTGGACGCACCAAGACGGCGAACCGCTCTGCCCTGTCGTCGATGGCACCGGCTACGAACCGGCCAAGCCGGGTGTCTGGCGGGACGGTGAGGTGGTGCCGCTGGCTGACGAGGCTGACGGCGACGACGCACACGGCGACGGACCGCGAGTCTATGTGGCCAGCTTGGCTGACTACAGTAACGGCTACCTACACGGCCGCTGGGTCGCCGCCGATCGGGACACCGAAGATCTGCAAGCGGCCGTGGACCGTATCTTGGCAACCTCGCCGGCCCGGCAGCACGGTGAGGCGGCCGAAGAGTGGGCTATCCACGACTACGAGGGCTTCGAGGACGACGTCACGTCCACGCTGGGCGAGTGGCCGTCGCTGCAAGACCTGAGCAAGGTCGCCAAAGGTATCGCGGAACACGGCCTGGCGTTCGGCGCATGGGTGGCGCACCTGGGCCGGGCAGACGATGAGCTGGTGGATCGGTTCGAGGAATTCTACCGCGGTGAGTGGGGCTCGCTCACGGACTATGCCGAGGACTACCTGCAGAACATTGACTTCTACCGGTTCCTTGACGACCTGCCGGAAGACATACGGCACTATGTCAGTGTCGATGTGGAGCAGTACGCCGAGGACATAGCGTGCGATCTGCACGTTGCAGATACGCCGGAAGGTGGAGTGTGGGTGTTCAGCGTATCGTAGCGTGATCGACGGCTAAATTTAGCGCTGTCGACATGTACGTATTCGGAAATCCCGTTGGGGCATGATCGTGGGCGGCGTGACCGTGGGGCACTCCGCTGGGGTCTCGGGGGTCGGGGTCAGCCGGGAGGCTGTTGCCAGGTGGTGAGGTCCTCGGGGCTGGCGGCCCAGGGCAGGAACCGGTCGAGGTCGGCGCCGGTCGGCGGCTTGCCGCCGGCCCGGCCGCAGGCGTCGAGGTAGTTCTCCAGGTAGGTCAGCAGGTTCAGGTTGTGCATCGCGGCGGTCGCGGTGACCGTGAAGATCGTGGCGGCGTGGCGGGCGGTGTCCTCGGTGCGGGAGCCGCCGGCGTTGCGCCGGGTCACGACCGGGCCCCTGATCGCCCTTTCCGCCGGGTTGTTGTCCATGCCGATCATGGGGTAGTCGCGGTGGGCGACCAGCCCGTCCCATTCCCGGTCCAGGGTCGCGAGCGCCTTGCGCGCGGGTTCCTGC
>NZ_MOMD01000036.1:0-54251 GCF_001983015.1 Frankia sp. CcI156 | reverse complement strand
GTCCAGCAGGGCGGTGCCGATGGTGTTGTCGTGCACGCTGGCCGCGACCACGACCACGGCGATGAGCAGTCCCAACGTGTCGACGGCGATCCCGCGTTTACGGCCCGGGCTTTTCTTTCCCGGGTCCAGGCCGGTCGTGCCCTTCGGGGCGTTGGTGGAGGACCGGACGGTCTGGGAGTCCAGCACGACCGCGCTCGGGTCGGCTTTCCTGCGGTGGTGCTCACGGACCAGCCAGCGCAGCAGGTCGTGGATCGTCTCGGTGGTGCCGTCGTCGCGCCACTGGCCGAAGTAGTAGTACACCGCGGACGTCGGGGGCAGGTCGTGGGGCAGGTAGCGCCACTGGCAGCCGGTCCGGGCCTGGTAGAGGACCGCGTTCACGATCTCCCGCATGTCGTAGCCGCCCTCGTGCCCGCTGGCCGAGGGGTGCCGGGCCTTCCACGCGGTGAGGACCGGGCGGATCAGGTCCCACGCCTCATCGGACAGGTCACTGGGGTAYGGCTTGCGTTCTGCCATGTCTTCCAGCAGAACGCGCCAGCCGGCGAACGCAAGACGATCAACTCCGCACCCCAGAGATCAACTCAAGCTGAGGCCCGGCGAAAGCGTGCAGAACGCCCACTCAAGCTTGGCCAGGCGCCCGAGGAGCTACAGCGACGTCTCTATGAGGTCACGCAACTCACCGTCCATGTCGACCATGGGAGTCAAGAGGTTTTGATGACGATCAAAATTCCAGCAGCCAACCTGGATCAGGTGGCTGATCTGGCAGGAGCGGTCACTGGTGCGCCCGCCCCACGTCCAGCAATCGCACGGTCTCGCCGCCGCGTGGATGCTGTACGTGCCCCCGGCAGGATTCGAACCTGCGCACCCGCCTCCGGAGGGCGGTGCTCTATCCCCTGAGCTACGGGGGCCCCGGGTCAACGCGGCATACGTTACCAGGACGGAACGCCGGATCGGGAATCCGGGTCGCCGTAAGCTTCCGGTGTGTACCCTGCCACCCCCCGAGTCCTCGTCGTCGACGACGACGCGGTGATACGTCAGCTCGTGGTCGTCAACCTTGAGTTGGAGGGCTTTGAGGTCCATACCGCCGTAGACGGCGTGGACTGCCTGGAGATGGTGCGCGAGATCGCCCCACAGGTGATCACGTTGGACATCATGATGCCGAGGATGAACGGCTGGGACGTGGCCGCCCGGCTGCGGGAGGAGCCGGACACCGCCGCCATCAAAATGATTATGCTGACCGCCCGGGCCCAGGAGGCCGACGTCAAGCGTGGGATGCGGGTCGGGGTGGACTACTACCTGACCAAGCCGTTCGACCCGGACGAACTCATCGGTGTGGTCCAGCGGCTGGCTGCCGGCCAGCCGGTCTGACCCGGCGCCGATAACATCGCCGTCATGACCCCCGCCGATCTCGCTGACGCCATCGTGACGGCCATCGGCCGCGCGGTCGCGGACGGCGACTTGGACGTGACTGTGCCGACCGCCGTCACGGTGGAGCGGCCGAAGACGCCCGAGCACGGGGACTACGCCTCCCCGGTCGCGCTCCAGCTTGCCAGGGCCGCCCGTCGTCCGCCGCGCGCCGTCGCGGAGACGTTGGCCCGGCGGCTCGCTACCGACAGCGAGCTCGCCGCCGTGGACGTCGCCGGCCCGGGGTTCCTCAACTTCCGGCTGGCCGACGCCGCCCTCGGAGAGATCGCCCGCACGGTGGTGTCGGCCGGTGACCGGTACGGCCGGGCGGTCAGGCCACGAGGTGTCCGGGTCAACCTGGAGTTCGTCAGCGCGAACCCGACCGGCCCGGTGACGCTGGCCTCGGCGCGCCGGGCGGCCGTCGGGGACGCCCTGGGGCGCATCCTGCCCGCGGCCGGGTTCGAGGTGGGCACGGAGTACCACGTGGGCACGGAGTACTACTACGACCGCGGGGCGTCCGAGCAGGCCCTGGACGACCTGGTCGACGCGGTCGGGGCCGACGCGGCGCGGTACTGGCTGGTCCGGTCTTCGCCGGATTCGGCGCTCGATCTGGATCTGGACCTGATGGCCCGCCAGACCAGTGACAACCCGGTCTTCTACGTGCAGTATGCCCACGCGCGGATCAGCTCGCTGCTGCGCGACGCCGGCTCCCTGGGCCTCACGGCCGCGACCGAGCCGGTCGACGTCGCCCTGCTGACCCAGCCGCGGGAGGGTGAGCTGCTGCGCGCGCTCGGCGAGTTCCCCCGAGTGATCGAGTCCGCCGCGAGGCTGCGTGGCCCCCATCGGCTCGCCCGCTATCTCGAGGAACTTGCCGGGGTCTACTACCGGTTCTACGACTCCTGCCGGGTGCTTCCGCAGGGCGACGCCGAGCCCGGTCCGGCCACCGGCGCGCGGCTGCTGCTCGTGGCAGCGACCCGGGTGGTGTTCGCGAACGGCCTGGGACTGCTCGGGGTCAGCGCCCCCGAGCGGATGTGACGAGCGGTCGGTCCGGGCGTCCGGGCATCCTGGCGGGTTCGGGAACGAGCCGGTTGGAAAGCGTGAAACAGGCGGCATGAGGCAGGCCAGGCGGCATGAGGCAGGCAGAGGCGAGATGAGCGAGATCGACAGCCCGGCGGTGGTGCCGTTGGAGGAGAAGCCGTTGGAGGAGAATCTGTGGCCGGCCACGGCCCGGCTGGACGCCGACGGTGTGCTGCGAATCGGTGGGATCCGGGTTAACGAGCTGGCCGCCGAGTTCGGCACGCCGGCCTTCGTTCTCGACGAGGCCGACTTCCGGGCCCGGTGCGCGGCTTGGCGGCGGGCGTTCGCCGAATGTGACGTCTACTACGCGGGCA
This sequence comes from Frankia sp. CcI156, assembly GCF_001983015.1. Taxonomy (NCBI): domain Bacteria; kingdom Bacillati; phylum Actinomycetota; class Actinomycetes; order Frankiales; family Frankiaceae; genus Frankia; species Frankia sp. CcI156. Next base: position 51,459 of record NZ_MOMD01000036.1, on the reverse strand, counting down.
AGGCCTTTTTGTGCYGCACGATCGCTCGCTGGGTGGATGAGGGGGGTCTGAATCTCGACGTCTGTACGGGCGGGGAGCTCGCGGTGGCCCGCTCGGTCGGTTTCCCGGCGGATCGACTGCTCTTCCACGGCAACAACAAGTCCGTCGCGGAACTGCGGGCAGCCGTCGGCTATGGCGTCGGGCGGATCGTCGTCGACTCCTTCGCCGAGATCACCCGCCTGGCAGCCGTCGCCGCCGAGGCGGGCGTGCGCCAGCGCGTGCTGATCCGCGTCACCCCGGGCGTGGAGGCGCACACACATCACTACGTCTCCACCGGGCAGGAGGACCAGAAGTTCGGGTTCTCGCTGGCCGGCGGGTCGGCGGCCGAGGCGGTGGAACGCGTGCTCGCGGCCGCCGGTTCCCTCGAACTCGTCGGCCTGCACGCGCACATCGGCTCGCAGATCTTCGACACGGCCGGGTTCGGCCTGGCGGCGCACCGCCTGGTGGGCCTGCTCGCGCGCATCCGCGACACCCACGACCTCGAACTGCCCGAGCTCGACCTCGGCGGTGGCCTCGGCATCGCCTACACCGGCGAGGACGCCCCGCTGGAGGTCACCGACGTCGCCGAGCGGCTGACCGCCGTGGTCGGCAAGGAGTGCGCCGCCGCGGGCCTGACCGTCCCGCGCCTCGCGGTGGAACCGGGACGGGYCATCGTCGGATCGACGACGGTGACCCTCTACGAGGTCGGCACTGTCAAGGAGCTGCCCGGGCTGCGCACCTTCGTCAGCGTGGACGGCGGCATGAGCGACAACATCCGCACGGCGCTCTACGACGCCCGCTACACCGCCCGGCTGGTCTCCCGGACCGGTTTGGYCACGACGCACGTCGTCACGATCGTCGGCCGGCACTGCGAGTCCGGGGACGTCGTCGCCCACGACGTGCCGCTGCCCGACGACGTCCGGCCCGGTGACCTGCTGRCCATTCCCGCCAGCGGCGCCTACCACCGGTCGATGGCCAGCAACTACAACCACGTGGCGCGGCCACCGGTGATCGCCGTGCGCGACGGCGCGGCCCGGATCATCGTCCGGCGGGAGACCGAGGACGACCTGCTGCGCCTGGACGTCGATCCGGGCGTGAAGGTCGATCCGGGCGTGAAGGTCGATCCGGGCGTGAAGGTCGAGCCGGGCGCCGACCCGGCCTCCCCGGAGGTGGCGCGGTGAGGATCGCGTTGCTCGGCTGTGGGGTCGTCGGCAGCGAGACCGTCCGGCTGTTGCAGGCCAACGCCGCCGATCTCGCTGCCCGGGTCGGGGCTCCCCTGGAGCTCGCCGGGATCGCGGTGCGCAGGCCGGGCCGCGCCCGCGCCCTCGACGTGGATCCGGCGCTGTTCACCGGGGATGCGGCGGGCCTCGTCGCCCGGGACGACGTCGACATCGTGATCGAGCTTGTCGGCGGCATCGAGCCGGCCCGCTCCTGGCTGCTGTCCGCCCTGCGGGGGGGTAAGTCGGTGGTCACCGCGAACAAGGCCCTGTTGGCCTCGGACGGCGCGACGCTGCACGACGCGGCCGCCGCGGCCGGCACCGATCTCTACTACGAGGCCGCCGTGGCCGGGGCCATCCCGCTGATCCGCCCGCTGCGTGAGAGCATGGCCGGGGATCGTGTGCACCGGGTGCTCGGCATTGTCAACGGGACGACCAACTTCGTGCTGACCCGGATGGACGAGATCGGCGCGTCGTTCACCGAGGCACTCGCCGAGGCCGGGGCGCTCGGATACGCCGAGGCCGATCCCTCCGCCGACATCGATGGGTTCGACGCGGCCGCGAAGGCGGCCATCATGGCCCAGCTGGCCTTCCACTCCCGGGTAACGATCGACGACGTCTACCGGGTCGGCATCGGTGAGGTCACCACCGCCGACATCGCCAGCGCCCGGGAGCTCGGTTGCACTGTGAAGGCGCTCGTGGTGGCGGAACGCTCGGCCGAGACCGAGGGGATCAGCGTGCGGGTCCACCCGGCGATGATCCCGCGCACCCACCCGCTGGCCGGGGTGCGGGAGGCCTTCAACGCGGTGTTCGTCGAGTCCGAGGCGGCGGGCCAGCTGATGTTCTACGGCCAGGGCGCCGGCGGGGCGCCGACCGCCTCGGCGGTGCTCGGGGATGTGGTCGCGGTCGCGCGCAACCGTATCGCTGGCCGTCGCGGCCCTGGTGAATCGTCCTACGCCGCGCTGCCTGTGCTGCCGATGGGCCGTACCGTGACGAGGTATCACGTGAATCTCGACGTCACCGACAAGACCGGCGTGCTCGCGACGGTCGCTGGGGCGTTCGCGCGTCACGATGTGTCTATCAGGAGCGTTCGTCAGGACGGCCGCGGCGACGACGCGAGCCTCGTCCTGGTGACGCATGCCGCCCCGGACGCGGCACTGTCCGCCACCGTCGAGGAGCTCCGCGGCCTCGCCGGTGTCCGGGCGGTGTCCGGCGTGATGCGGGTTGAGGGAGGTGAGCCGTGACCACGACGTCATCCACACCGCTCGCGGACGAGCCGGCCGTGCCGGTGCTGTCCGCGGCGCCCGATCGGCCGCACCGGCCGTGGCAGGGAATCATCGAGGAGTACCGGGACCGTCTGCCGATCGCACACGACACGCCCGTCATCACGTTGCGTGAGGGTGGGACGCCCCTGCTGCCCGCGGCACACCTCTCCGACCTCACCGAATGTGAGGTTCATCTCAAAATCGAAGGGGCGAATCCGACTGGCTCCTTCAAGGACCGCGGGATGAYGGTGGCCATCAGCCGGGCTGTCGGCGCCGGTTCCCAGGCTGTCATCTGCGCGTCCACCGGCAACACCTCGGCGTCGGCCGCCGCCTACGCGGCCCGCGCCGGCATCACCTGCGCGGTGCTGGTGCCCAGCGGAAAAATTGCCCTGGGCAAGCTCGCCCAGGCGCTTGTCCACGGGGCCCGGCTGCTGCAGCTCGACGGCTCCTTCGACGACTGCCTGCGGGTGGCGCGCGAACTCGCCGACACCTCGCCGGTGACCCTGGTCAACTCGGTGAACCCCTTCCGTCTCGAGGGGCAGAAGACGGCGTCCTTCGAGATCGTGGAGGCGCTCGGCCGGGCCCCGGACGTCCACTGCCTGCCGGTCGGCAACGCCGGCAACATCACCGCTTACTGGCGGGGCTACCTCGAGGAGAACAACCGGATCGCCAGCGGCCGCCCGCGGATGTGCGGTTTCCAGGCAGCGGGTGCCGCGCCCATCGTGCGGGGCGAGGTGGTGACCTCGCCGCAGACGATCGCCACGGCGATCCGCATCGGCAACCCGGCGTCGTGGGATCTCGCTGTCGAGGCGAGAGAGGCCTCCGGTGGTCTGATCGACGCCGTGAACGACCGGGAGATCCTCGCCGCCTACCGCCTGCTGGCCCGCAGGGAGGGCGTCTTCGTGGAGCCTTCCAGCGCCGCCAGCGTCGCGGGCCTGCTGAAGGCACGGGCGGCCGGCCGGATTGAACCCGGCGAGCAGGTCGTGTGCACCGTCACGGGCAACGGGCTCAAGGACCCCGACTGGGCGATCAGCGGCGCGGCCCGGCCGGAAACGATCCGCCCGACCGTCGCGGGCGCCGCCGAGGCGCTGGGGCTGCAGCGCTCGTGACCACTCGGTCCTCCCCGCGCCCAGGCGGGACGGCGGCCTTCGCCGAGCGGGTCGGCCGGTCCGGGCCGGTCACCGCCGCCGACGGCGTGTCGCGGCGGGTCCGGGTCCGGGTGCCGGCGACCAGCGCGAATCTCGGCCCCGGCTTTGACACGTTCGGCCTGGCATTGGGCCTGTACGACGAGGTCGATGTCGAGACGACCCGATCCGGTCTCACCGTTGACGTCGTCGGCACGGACGTCGTCGCCCGGGACGAGACGCACCTCGTGGTCCGGGCGATCCGGGCGACCTTCGACACCCTCGGCCGGGCGCAGCCCGGTCTCGCGTTGCACTGCGTCAACCGGATCCCGCACGGCCGCGGGCTGGGATCATCGGCCGCGGCGATCGTCGCCGGGGTCGTCGCCGCCGCCGCGCTCGCGCAGCCGGACCTCGGGCCCGCCTTCGAGACCGATGCCGCCTTTGACGCCGATGCCGCCTTTGACGCCGATACCGCCTTTGACGCCGGCGCGGACTCCGTGTCCGCGCCCGATGACGCACCCGAGCCGGACCCGGTGTCCAGAGCGGCGTCCGGAGCCGGCTTCTTCGGGCCCGCGGGCATGCTGCGGCTCGCCAGCGCCATCGAGGGGCACCCGGACAACGTCGCCGCGGCGCTGAGCGGGGGCTTCACCGTTGCGTGGCAGGACGGCGACGGTGCCCGGTCCCTGCGCGTCGATCCCTTCGCCGAGCTGAGACCCGTGATCTTCATCCCCGCGATACGGCAGTCGACCGAGCAGTCGCGCGGGGYGCTGCCGAGCGGCGTTCCGTTCGCCGACGCCGCCCGCAACCTCGGTCGGGCCGCGCTGCTGGCGTTGACGATGTCGGCCGCCGAGCCGGCCGCCGGGCAGCCGTCCCGACGTGCCGAGGCACTCCTGCGTGCCACCGAGGATCTGGTGCATCAGCCCTACCGGTTCCCCGGCGTCCCGGCGTCGGCGGACCTCGTCGGTCGGCTGCGCGGCGGGGGGATCGCGGCGGCCCTGTCCGGTTCGGGGCCATCCGTCATCGCCCTCGCCGTCGGTGGTGAACAGGCCGCGGCGGCGGTGGACGTGGCGGGTGCCGGGTTCTCCGTCGCCCCGCTGCCGGTGGACAGACACGGTGCACGCGTCATCCGATGTCGATCCGCAGCGCCATGACCCCGTTGCCCGCGGTGGGATCCGCTGCGACGGCTGGCGCTGTGAGCTCCCGATGCGCGGTTGTGTGTCACATCGGGAAGTCCTGACGTCTCAAGGTTGTTGCCGAGGCGTCTGCCGCTGGATAGTCTGGTGACTGCACCCGCTGCCACCGCGGCGCGTGCTCGCTCCCGCCATGCCGCTCTGGTCTCGCCAGGTGGAACATGGTTCGGGACTCCGGTGTATAAGCTTCGTCGTCGTTGCCTCGGCTCCACACCGGCACTCCCAGGCGGGATCGGCGAGTTCGCTCGCGGCAGTCGGCCGCTGGCGCCGTACACGGGCGCGATGCTCGCCCATTCGGTGCTGTATACCCCTTCATCCGGCATGTGTGCAGGCGAAGAAGGTCCACAAGCAACGCCCGGCTCACCAGGAGCCAGTTCCTTCAGGGAAGGAAAACCTTGAGCGACACCACCAACGTGCTGCCGCAGAGCGCACGTGAGTCTGCGCCGCCCGTGACGCCTGCGCCGCCCGTGACGCCTGCATCGCCCCGGGAGAGTGACCCGGCGGCGAGCACCTCGTCCGCAGACGCCATCTCGGCTGAGTCCACCGGGAACGGTGACTCGCGCGCAGGCCGTATCACCCGGACCGCTCTCGCCGCACCTTCTCCGGCCGGAGAAGGTGCGGCCGTGACCCGACGCCGCCGGCAGGGCACCGGTCTGTCCGCGATGCTGCTCCCCGAGCTGCAGGCCATGGCCTCGTCCCTGGGGATCCAGGGCGTGGGCCGGCTGCGCAAGGGCCAGCTCATCGCCGCGATCCAGAACGTGCAGAACAACGAGTCCGCGGCCGTGACGCCCGTCGCGGCGGCCCCAGCGACTTCTTCGGCCTCCGCAGCCTCCACGGCCTCCACGGCCCTTGCACCGCCGCCCCCGGCGGAGTCGGGGCCGGCCTCGCCCGCCGGACCGGTTCCGGCCGCGAGCGAGACATCCCCCGCGCCGCGGGTGTCCCGGCAGGCTGCCGGCTCGGACGGCACCGCTACCCGCACCCGTTCCCGCCGTGGAGCCTCTCGGGCGGCGGCGAGCCCCGCCGCCGAGCAGCCGACCCTGCCCGAAACGGCGGCTGGGGACACGGTCGTGGAGACCCGGGCCGGATCGGTTGTGGACGCCCGGGCCGGATCGGCCGCCTCCGCCGTGGCTTCGGCCCAGCCGACCGTGTCCGCCCAGCCGACCGGGGCGCCCGCGTCGGCTCCGCCGGCCGCCGCGTCCCACCGCCAGACCGATGCCGGTCCCCGGAGTCGGGAGGACCGCCGGGATCGTTCCGCCGACAACGGCCGGGTGAGCGCGAGTGACCGTCAGGGCGGTGAGGCCGGCGGCGAGCGTGCCACGGCGGACCGCCAGGGCGCGGACCGTCGCTCCGGTACGGACCGTCAGTCCGCTGATCGTCCCAGCCGCGTGGATCGCACCCAGCAGGGTGACCGGTCCGGGGCAGAGCGTTCCGGCGGCGACCGGCCCGGGCAGGGAGGGCAAGGGGGGCAAGGCGAGGACGACTTCGCCGCCCGTGGCCGGCGGGGCCGCTTCCGGGAACGCGGTCGTAACCGCGGTCGCGGCGGGCAGGCCGGCCCGAGCGAGAACGAGCCGGTCCTGCGCGAGGACGACGTCCTGGTCCCCGTCGCCGGCATTCTCGACGTTCTGGATAACTACGCCTTCGTGCGGACCAGCGGGTACCTGACCGGCCCGACCGACGTCTATGTCAGCCTCGCCCAGGTGCGTCGCAACGGGCTGCGCCGCGGTGACGCCATCACCGGTGTCGTCCGCGCCCCGCAAGAGGGCGAGCAGCGCCGGGACAAGTACAACGCGCTGGTCCGGCTCGACACCATCAACGGGATGGAGCCCGAGGAGGCACGCGGCCGGCCGGAGTTCACCAAGCTGACTCCGCTCTACCCCCAGGAGCGGCTGCGGCTGGAGACCGAGCCCCACATGCTGACCACGCGGGTCATCGACCTCGTGATGCCGATCGGCAAGGGGCAGCGGGCCCTGATCGTCAGCCCGCCCAAGGCGGGTAAGACGATGGTGCTGCAGTCCATCGCGAACGCGATCACGACGAATAACCCGGAAGTCCACCTCATGGTCGTGCTCATCGATGAGCGGCCGGAGGAGGTCACCGATATGCAGCGGTCGGTCAAGGGCGAGGTCATCGCGTCCACCTTCGACCGTCCACCGGCCGACCACACCAATGTCGCCGAGCTGTCCATCGAGCGGGCCAAGCGTCTGGTCGAGTTGGGCCACGACGTCGTCGTGCTGCTCGACTCGATCACCCGGTTGGGCCGTGCCTACAACCTGGCGGCCCCGGCCTCCGGTCGTATCCTGTCCGGCGGTGTCGACTCGACGGCGCTCTACCCGCCGAAGCGGTTCCTCGGCGCGGCCCGCAACATCGAGAACGGCGGGTCTCTGACGATCATTGCGACGGCGCTGGTGGAGACCGGTTCGACGATGGACACCGTGATCTTTGAGGAGTTCAAGGGAACCGGCAACGCCGAGCTCAAGCTCGATCGCAAGATTGCCGACAAGCGGATCTTCCCCGCGGTGGATGTCGACGCCTCCGGTACCCGCAAGGAGGAGATCCTGCTTGCCCCGGACGAGCTCGTGATCATGCACAAGCTGCGTCGCGTGCTCCATACCAGGGAGACCCAGCAGGCCCTCGAGCTCCTGCTCGATCGGCTCAAGCAGACCAGGACGAATTACGAGTTCCTGATGCAGATCGCCAAGACCGCACCGCCTCAGGATTAGCCTTCCCCCACACGGCGGCTTCGCCGCAGTGTGGGGGCCCCTGGCCCAGGGCGCCGTTCGGGGTTTCCGCGCGATCGCCTTCGGCGATCTTGCTGGGGGGTCGTCGGGGGGCTTCGCCGCAGTGTGGGGACCCTTGCATCGGCTGGCGGTCGGTGCATCCGGCCTCTGGCAGACTGGCAGCAGACCGGCTCCGGTTCACGTCGTCCACGCGAGACGACGACCCGGCGGCCACTTTGAAAGAGGGATCATGAAGCCTGACGTCCACCCGACCTACCACGAGACGACGGTCACCTGTACCTGCGGGAACACCTTCACCACCCGCAGCACCAAGGAGAACGGCGTCGTCAACGCCGAGGTCTGCTCGCAGTGCCACCCGTTCTACACCGGCAAGCAGAAGATCCTCGATGTCGGCGGCCGGGTCGAGAAGTTCGAGCGCCGGTTCGGCCGGCGGCGCCCCGGCGAGAAGGTCGGCGGCGCGAAGYAGCTCGGCCGCGGCGCCCGTCCGGACTCCGGACGGGCGCCGTTCGCGTCTGGGACGGACGATACCCGTCCCACCGACCCCCTCCCGGAACCGTGACGCGTTCCAGGACCATGACGTGCGAAGGAACCACGATGACGTCCCCGCTCGACGGCCTGATCGCCGAGCACGCCGAGATCGAGGGGCAGCTCGCCGACCCGGCGGTGCACAACGACCCCGCGAAGGCGCGCGCCCTGAGCCGTCGCTACGCGCAGCTCGCCCCGGTCGTGGATCTTGCGCGCGAGCTCGACCGGGTGGAGGGAGACCTCGCTGCCGCCCGCGAGCTCGCGCTGCTGGACCCGTCGTTCCGGGACGAGGTCCAGGATCTCGGCGAGGAGCTGGCCCGGCTCAACGACCGACTGCGGGCCTACCTCGTCCCGATCGACCCCGACGACGCCCGGGACGCCATCCTCGAGGTCAAGGCCGGCGCCGGTGGCGAAGAATCGGCGCTGTTCGCCGGAGACCTGCTCCGGATGTATCTGCGCTATGCCGAACGGCGCGGCTGGAAGACCGAGATCCTCGACGCCAACCCCTCCGACCTCGGCGGTTACCGTGATGTCAGCGTGGCGGTGAAGGCCCGGGGACCCGCGGGCCCCGGGGACGGTGTCTATGGCCGGCTGCGCTTCGAGGGCGGGGTGCACCGCGTCCAGCGGGTGCCCGTCACCGAGTCCGCCGGACGTATCCACACCTCGGCGGCCGGGGTCCTGGTGCTTCCGGAGGCCGAGGAGGTTGATGTCGAGATCGACCCGAACGACCTGCGCATCGACGTGTTCCGCTCGTCCGGCCCCGGTGGGCAGAGTGTCAACACCACGGACTCCGCGGTCCGGATCACCCATATCCCGACCGGTGTGGTKGTCTCCTGTCAGAACGAGAAGAGCCAGCTACAGAACAAGGAGTCCGCGCTGCGGATCCTGCGGGCCCGTCTGCTCGGGGCGGCCCGGGAGAAGGCCGAGTCGGAGGCGTCGCTGGCGCGTGCCAGCCAGGTCCGCACGGTGGACCGGTCGGAGYGGGTCCGGACCTACAACTTCGCCGAGAACCGGATCAGCGACCATCGGGTCGGCTACAAGGCACACAACCTCGACCAGGTGCTCGACGGGGAGCTCGACGAGGTCCTCGACGCGCTGGCCGCCGCGGACCTCGACGCGCGGCTGGCGGCTCAGGCGTCATGACCGGCCCGCCGGCCGCGCAGGGGCGCTCACGGGGCACGGAGCAGGAGCAGCCGGGCCGGGGTGCGTCCCCGCATCCGGGCTCCACGGATCCCCTGAGCCCGGTGCGCCACGCGGCCGACCTGACACCGCTGGGCGCGTGGTTGGCGGCGGCGACCGACCGGTTGCGTGCGGCCGGGGTGGCGAGCCCCCGCGCCGACGCCGAGCAGCTCGCCGCCTTCGTGCTCGCGGTGCCCCGCGGCCGGCTGGCACTGCTCGACGACGTCACGGCGGCGGCGGCGCGGCGGCTGGACGAGCTTGTGGCCAGGCGCGCGCAGCGGGTGCCGCTGCAGCACCTGACCGGTGTCGCCGGCTTCCGCCACCTCGATCTCACCGTCGGCCCCGGGGTCTTCATCCCGAGGCCCGAGACGGAGTCCGTCGTCGAATGGGCGCTTACAGAGCTCACCGGCTCCGCCGGGGCCCGGCGGCCGGGACCGTTGTGCGTCGATCTGTGCGCGGGCTCGGGGGCGATCGCGCTGTCCCTGGCGGCGGAGCTGCCCGGCGCGACGGTGCACGCCGTGGAGGTCGACCCGGCGGCGGTGGTCTGGCTGCGACGCAACATCGCCGGCACCGGTCTTCCCGTGACGGCGCACGCAGCCGACATCGCCGCGGCGCTGCCCGAGTCGCTCACCCGACTCGCCGGGACGGTCGACCTGATCATCAGCAATCCGCCGTACCTCCCCGACGCCGACCGCCACACGGTGGAGCCCGAGGTGGGCGAGCATGATCCGGCCCGCGCCCTGTGGGGGGGGCCCGACGGGCTCGACGTGGTGCGTACGGTTGTCGGGGTGGCTGCGCGGCTCCTGCGGCCAGGCGGTCTCCTCGTCATCGAACACGCCGACGGCCACGGGGTGTCGGCGCCCGAGCTGCTTCGCGCCGACGGTCGCTGGTCGCACGTGGCGGATTATCGGGACCTGGCCGGCCGGGACCGGTTCGTCGCCGGCCGGCGCGGGGCGTCCCGTGAGCCCCGATCCTGAGGACGAACCCTGATCCTTGAGAAGAGGACGGGCAATGGAACGTTTCGACTGCTCTGACGAACGGGAGCGGGCCCGCGGTCTCGACGCGGCGGTCAGCACCGTCGCCCGGGGCGGGCTGGTTGTGCTCCCCACCGACACGCTCTACGGGCTGGGCGCCGACGCCTTCGATCGGGACGCGGTGGCCTCGCTGCTGGCGGCAAAGGGGCGTGGCCGGAACATGCCGGTTCCGGTCCTGGTCGGCTCCTGGCGCACCCTCGACGGGCTGATCGAGCGGATGACCCCCCAGGTCCGGGAGTTGATCACCGCATTCTGGCCGGGCGGGCTGACGCTGGTGGCCCGGCACACCCCGTCGCTGCGCTGGGATCTCGGGGAGAGCCGGGGCACGGTGGCGGTGCGCATGCCCCTGCACCCGGTGGCGATCGAGCTGCTGGGTCGGACCGGGCCGRTGGCCGTCTCCAGCGCGAACATCAGTGGCCAGCCTCCGGCGACGACGATCGACGAGRCGCTGCACCAGCTCGGCGGTGCCGCGGATGTCTATCTCGACGGGGGACCGTGCCCGGCCGCCGTCCCCTCGACCATCGTCGACTGCACCGGGGAGGTGCCCGTTGTACTGCGCAGCGGCGCGATTGGCCTCACCKCGCTGCGTGCGGTGCTGCCGCTGATCCGGGAGCCCGTGAACCGATGAGCCCGTGAACCGATGAGCCCGTAGCTCGCAGGCGACCCCGCGTGCCGGAGCCGGTCCGGACGGTCCGGGCCGGGATACGGTCCGGGCCGGGGTGGGGTGGGCATGACGCCGCTGATCGTCCCGGMGGGAGAGTCCCGTACGATCCTGAACYGGGTCGCGGGGCGATGGTCACAGCGGGTGGCTTCGGGTAGATCCGGGTGGATGGTGTTCCCGGGCCAGAGGAGCATGGGGTGACCGGGTCGCCCGCGCGGCGGCACCGGTCATMGGCTGCCGGTTGTGGCGCGGTTGCCGGTTGTGGCGCGGTCGCCGTTCCAGCGCGGTCGCCGTTYTAACGCAGGAGGTTAGAAACGTCATGAGCACCCCGTTCTGGGGCCCGGACTTCGACCAGCTGAGCGCGACGGATCCGCAGATCGCGGAGGTGGTCCTCGATGAGCTGGACCGGCTGCGCGGCGGCCTGCAACTCATCGCGAGCGAGAACTTCACGTCCCCGGCGGTGCTGGCGGCGCTGGGCTCGACGTTGTCGAACAAGTATGCCGAAGGGTATCCGGGTCGGCGTTACTACGGCGGTTGCCAGGTGGTCGACCGGGCCGAGGAGATCGGCATCGCCCGGGCGAAGCAGCTCTTCGGCGCGGAGCACGCCAACCTGCAACCGCATTCGGGCTCGTCGGCGAACTTCGCCGTGTACGCGGCGCTACTCACGCCAGGTGACACGGTCCTGGCGATGTCGTTGCCGCATGGCGGTCACCTCACCCACGGCAGCAAGGTGAGCTTCTCMGGTAAGTGGTTCAACGTGGTGGCCTACGGCGTGCGGGAGGACACCGAGCTGATCGACTACGACCAGGTGCGGGAGCTCGCCCGCCAGCACCGGCCCAAGATGATCATCTGTGGGGCGACGGCCTACCCACGTCTGATCGACTTCGCCGCGTTCCGCTCGATCGCCGACGAGGTCGGTTCGTGGCTGATGGTGGACGCGGCGCACYTCATCGGTCTGGTCGCCGGGGGCGCGATCCCGAGCCCCGTTCCCTACGCCGACGTTGTCAGCTTCACCACCCACAAGGTGTTGCGCGGCCCGCGAGGGGGCATGATCCTCGCGCGTGAGGAGCTGGCTTCCCGCATCGACAAGGCCGTGTTCCCGTTCAGCCAGGGTGGCCCGCTGATGCACGCGGTCGCGGCGAAKGCCGTCGCGTTGCGGGAGGCGGCCTCGCCCGCTTACGCGCAGTACGCTCGCCAGGTGGTGGCCAACGCGCAGCGGCTCGCCGACGAGCTTGCCGCCGAGGGCATCCGGCCCGTCGCCGGTGGCACCGACACCCATCTCGCCCTGCTCGACCTGCGGGAACTCGGGGTCAGCGGCAAGGAAGCCGAGGCGCGTTGCGACGCGGCCGGCATCACCCTGAACAAGAACGCCATTCCCTATGACCCGCAGCCGCCCGCGATCTCCTCCGGCATCCGGGTGGGAACCCCGGCGGTCACCACCCAGGGGATGGGCGAGGGGGAGATGAAGGAGATCGCGGGGCTGATCGCCCACGCGGTGCGTGAGCCGGAAGCCGCCGCCGACGTCGCTGCGGCGGTGTCCGCGCTCGTCGCCCGGCATCCGGCCTATCCGCGGTAGGGGTCGATCCGCGGTAGGGGATCAGGCGGTTCCGCACGGCCGCGGCAGTAGGCGGCAGTAGGCGGCAGTAGCCGGATCCGGGTCCGGCAGGCGGGAGATGCCCGACGGTGCGCGAGTACCTGCTCGTCTTCGTGGTCTCGGYGGCGGTGACCTTTCTCGCCACGCCGGTGGCACGCGTCTTCGCCATGCGCATCGGTGCCGTCGCCGGGGTACGTGCCCGCGACGTCCACTCCACCCCGACGCCCCGGCTGGGGGGCCTGGCCATGCTTGCCGGGCTCTACGCCGGGTTCGGGGTGGCGGACCGCCTGCCGTTCCTCTCGGTGGTCTCCCAGGACTGGTCGGAGATCCGGGCGGTGCTCGTCGCCGGCACCTTGATCTGCCTGCTCGGCGTCGCCGACGACCGATGGGAACTGGACTCCCTGACCAAACTGGCCGGGCAGGTCGCCACGGCCGGCATCATGGTGCTCCTCGGCGTCCAATGGACGTTTGCGATCAATCGGGACAGCGAGACGACGCTGAGCCTGGGACCGGAGACCGCGGTCCCGCTGTCCATCCTCGCCACGGTGGTGCTTATCAACGCGATGAACTTCATCGACGGCCTGGACGGCCTCGCGGCGGGCGTCGCGGCGATCGCCGCCGGCGCGACCTTCTACTTCGCCTATCAGATCGCAGTGATCAACGGCTTCTACCGGGCCTCCCCGRCGGCGCTCCTGGCCGCCGTGACCGCCGGGGTCTGCATCGGGTTCCTGCCGCACAATTTCAATCCGGCCCGGCTGTTCATGGGGGACTCGGGCTCGATGCTCATAGGCCTGCTGTCGGCCGCATCGATGATCTCCGTGACCGGTCAGGTGGCCTACGGGGGTTACGCTGGACCCTCACGGTCGTACCCGTCGCTGATCCCGTTGGCGATACCCCTGGCCGTGCTCGCCGTTCCGTTTCTCGATCTCGGGCTCGCGGTCGTCCGGCGGACGAGGGCGGGGCGCTCGCCGTTCGCGGCGGACAAGATGCATCTCCACCACCGCATGCTGGAAATCGGTAATTCGCACGTGAGGGCGGTTCTCTTCATGTATTTCTGGGCGGCTCTGGTCGGGTTCGGAGGTGTCGCCGCGTCGTTCTCCAACTCCCCGTTGCCGATCCTGGTCGCCACCGTCGGAGTGGGCCTCGCGGCCCTGATCGCGCTGCTGATCAGGACCCAGCGATCGGCGCGGCGCGCATGATCGTGCCGGCGGCCCGGGTGATCCGGCTGGGAGCGGCGCTGACCGGGGTGCTGGYGGTCCCGGCGGTGGGGCTCGCGGCGGTCCTGCGCGGCGGGACGGGCGCCCTGAGCGCCGCGGTCGGCCTGATGATCGTCATGGCGTTCTTCGGCATCAGCAAGGTGGCGGTCGGGGCCGTCGCGCGCCGGGCGCCGCATCTGCTCCTGCCGGCGGCCCTCGGCACCTACGCGGCGAAGGTAGCACTGCTGGGTGTCCTGCTCGTGGTGATCCAGGACACGGAGGCCCTTGACCTGCCGGCCTTCGCCTGGTCGATTTTCGCCGGGGTCTTCGGGTGGATGGGTGCCGAGCTCTGGGTCGCGACCCACACCCGGATGCCCTTCTACGACCCGGAGCGTCCCGGCGCGTGGGACGCCTCGCGCCGTCCGCCGGTCTGATGACCTCGGGGGGAAACGGTCCCGGCGAGGCGTGGAACGTCTTCGGCACGTTGATCGCCGGAATGCTCTTCTGGGGACTGGTCGGTTTTGGAGCGGATCGCCTTCTCGGCTTTCACGTGCTGTTCCTRCCGATCGGACTGACCGTCGGCCTCGCCGCCGCGATGTACCTCGTGATCTATCGACTTACCCGGTGAGAGGGCGGATAGCCAGGCTTCCGGCCAGCTCGGCGGTCTTGGCGAAATACGCTCCGTTGGTCCTGTTCGCCCAGTTCGTTCGGCCTGACCGTTCTGTCCCGCTTGTCCTGGTAGTTCCGTCCTGCTGGACCTGGCTGTACCGACCGCCCCGGCTGTTCCATTGAATCGGGCCGGTCCTCGCCGTCGATGACCTCGAAGGTCATCGACGGCGCAACCGATTCCGGTCAGAGTGGACCCAGGTCGCCGAGACGGGGAAGGGAGAGCCGAATTGTGCTCATCTGGCAGACGTTGTGACGCTACTGGGCGTAGCCGAYGGCGGGAGATGGGTGCAGCTGGAAGCCGCGYGTCATCAACTCGTCGCGCTGTGTGGAATGGGTAGCAACGGAGTGAAACCCATAGACAACGCGCGGATGAACCAGCGCGAACGTCGAAGCGAGTCCGTGCTTGTGGGGTGCCGGTGTGGATAGTATCGCGGGCAACAGGACGTCGGCCTGCCGACACCMATCAGGGCCTGGGCTTGTCGAGGTGTCCTTCGGAGCGCTGTACCCGGTTGGCGACGGGTCGTTCTTCGGTGTGAGCGTGTCGTGCGAACCCGGTAGGGTGGAGGCAATCTGCCGCCGAGCACGGCAACCTTGCCGGGCCGTGAACGCGCTACCTAATCGATCATGGAGGTGTTTGTCGTGCCGGTCCTCGCCGACGAGGGCTTCGAAGGCCCCACCAAGGAGGTCTTCCAGACTCCGCACTGGTTCGATGTCGGGATCGGCTCGGTCAATCTCTACCTCAACAAGGCCACCGCGCTCACGATCTTTGCTGCACTGTTTGTCGGTGTGATCTTCTGGTTGGGATTCCGCCGAGCTAAAATCATACCTCGCGGCCTCCAGAACCTGTGCGAGTCGGCCTACGACTTCATCGATCTGCAGATCGCCCGGGGTGTCATCGGCGAGAAGGGCACGAGGTACACGCCCTACCTGCTCGTCCTGTTCAGCTTCGTGTTGATCTGCAACGTGCTCGCGGTGGTGCCCGGGGCCCAGTTCCCRGCGACCTCGCGCATCGCCGTCCCGATGGTTCTGGCGCTCGTCACGTACGTGTTGTTCAACTACGCGGGCATCAAGGCCAACGGCGCCGGTCCGTACTTCAAGGAGATGATTGACCCGGCTCCCACCGCGCCGCTGTGGATCCGCGTGCTCCTGGCGCCGATCGAGATTCTCTCGACCTTGATCGTTCGGCCCTTCACGCTGGCGGTCCGGCTCTTCGCGAACATGTTCGCCGGGCACATCCTGCTGCTGGTCTTCTCGCTGGGCGCGGACTACCTGCTGCCCAAGCCCCCCTATGTGTTCGGCGCCGCCTCACTGCTGGTGGCGATCATCCTCACGGCGTTCGAGCTTGTCATCGACGCTCTCCAGGCGTACATCATCACGATCCTCACAGCCGCCTACATCGGCGGTGCGATGGTGCACGGAGAGCACGAGGTAGCTCCGTCCGAGGAACTCGCCTCGCCTGCTCCGGCGGGCGTGCCGGTATCGGCCCGGGCCTAGATTCCCGACACACCCTTCCAGCACCGGCGAGTCCCGGTGCCCGACTGAATAGGAAAAGCACCGCAATGGCAGACATTCTCGCCGCCAAGGACGCTGTGAGCGGAAGCCTGGGCGCCGTCGCCTACGGCCTCGCCGCCATCGGTCCCGGTATCGGTATCGGTCTCATCTTCGGCCTGGGCGTCCAGGCGATCGCCCGCCAGCCCGAGGCCGAGCAGGTCGCCTTCCGGTACATGCTCATCGGCTTCGCCCTCGCCGAAGCCCTCGCGCTCATCGGCTTCGTCGTTCCCTTCGTCTTCCCGTAAACCGGCGGGGCAATCATGAGCGCGACATCCATCCTTATCGCCGCCGCCGAGAGCGGGCACTCCGACGAGAACGTTCTGATCCCGCCGCTGAGTGAACTGCTCATCGGAACGTTGTCGTTCGCCTTGMTCGTGGCCTTCTTCTTCTGGAAGATCAGGCCGCAGATCGCCAGGACCTACGCGCAGCGCACCGAGCGGATCGAGGGCGGGCTCGCCCGCGCCGAGGCGGCGCAACGCGAGGCGCAGGCCCTGCTGGAGCAGTACCGCGCCCAGCTGGCCGAGGCTCGGACCGAGGCCGCGCGCATCCGCGAGGAGGCGCACAGCGAGGGCCGGCAGATCACCGAGGAACTCCGCGCCGCGGCGCAGCGCGAGATCGCCGAGATCAAGGCCCGGGCGGACGCCCAGCTCGCGGCCGACCGGGCGCAGATCGTCGCCCAGGTCCGCCGGGAGGTCGGTGAGATCGCGGTCGATCTGGCCTCGAAGATCGTCGGATTCCAGCTGGAGAGCAGCGCCACGCAGAACCGGCTGATCGACGACTTCATCGCAGCGCTTGACAACTCGGCCGAGGGCGTCGGTACCGTGGCCGCACCGGTCAGGCCGGGAGGCTGACGGTGGAGGGAGCCAGCAGGCACGGCTTGGCGGCCGCGCGGGCGACGCTCGACGAGGCAACCGCGACGGCACCGGGCGCGCCCCGCCCGGTGGACGCCGGGCGGATCGCCGAGGACCTCCGGGCCGTCGCCGAGCTCCTCGCCCGGGAGCCGGCCGTGCGCCGCGCCCTCACCGACCCGGGGGCACCCGTGGCCGCGCGCACGGAGCTGGTCACCCGGCTGTTCGGAACTCAGCTCGCCCCGGCGAGCCTGCGGATCGTGCACACGGCGRTCGGGGCGCGCTGGTCGCGGCCGTTCGATCTGCAGTACGCGCTGCTCGAACTGAGCGTCGAGGCGCTGCTCGTCGAGGCGGAGCGGGACGGGGCGCTGGAGGAGGTCGAGGACGAGCTGTTCCGGTTCGGCCGGATCCTCGACCAGAACGCTCCGCTCGCGCTCGCGCTGACCGACCCGGCCGCGCCGGCGGCAGTCAAGGACAGGCTGCTCACCCGGCTGCTCGCCGGCCGGGCGCACCCGGTCACCGTGCGCCTGGTCCAGCAGGCGGCGGCCGACCGGATCCACGGCGACGTCGAGCGCCGGCTGGCCGAGTTCAGCCGGATCGCCGCGGCCCGCCGGGGTCGGGTGGTGGCGATCGTCCGTACGGCGGTTCCGCTGAGTAGCGAAGTCGTCGCCCGTCTGGGTGCGGCGATCAGCCGGTACTTTGGCCGCCAGATCCAGCTGCAGGTCGATCTCGACCCCGACATCCTGGGTGGTGTCGTGGTCCAGGTCGGCGGCGAGGTGGTGGACGGCAGCGTGCTGCGCCGGTTCGTCGCCGCCCGCCGGGCCCTGCTCCGATAGGCGGCGACCGTGACCACGATGATCGTGACGGTCCCCGTCGCCGCGACCACCGCGGACCCGCATCCCGACCCGGGGCGACCTGCCCTGCCCGCAATGAAGGACGAAGGACGTAAGCGATGACTGAGCTCTCCATCCGGCCGGAGGAGATCCGCGACGCCCTGCGGGAGTACGTCGACTCTTTCCAGGCCACCTCAGCCGGCCGTGAGGAGGTCGGCCGGGTCGTCGTCACCGGTGACGGCATCGCCCGGGTCGAGGGTCTCCCGCACACGATGACCAACGAGCTGCTGGAGTTCCACGGCGGTGTGCTGGGTCTCGCGCTGAACCTCGAGGTCGGCGAGATCGGAACCGTCATCCTGGGTGAATCCGAGAACATCGAGGAGGGGCAGGAGGTCCGCCGCACCGGCCAGATCCTCTCCGCTCCCGTCGGTGACGGCTTCCTCGGCCGGGTCGTCGACCCGCTCGGGCGGCCGATCGACGGCCTCGGGGAGATCGTGGCCGAGGGATCCCGGGAGCTGGAGCTGCAGGCGCCGACGGTCGTCCAGCGCCAGCCGGTGAAGGAACCCCTGCAGACCGGTATCAAGGCGATCGACGCGATGACGGCCATCGGCCGTGGTCAGCGCCAGCTGATCATCGGCGACCGGCAGACCGGCAAGACGACGGTGGCCATCGACGCGATCATCAACCAGCGGGACAACTGGACCTCTGGTGATCCGTCGAAGCAGGTCAAGTGCGTCTACGTGGCGATCGGCCAGAAGAAGTCGACAATCCGCGAGGTGGTGAACTCTCTGGAGGAGGCCGGCGCGCTGGCCTACACCACGATCGTGGCGGCGCCGGCTGACGAGCCGGCGGGCTTCAAGTACATCGCGCCCTACACCGGCTCGGCGATCGCCCAGCACTGGATGTACAACGGCCAGCACGCGCTGATCGTCTTTGACGACCTGACCAAGCAGGCCGAGGCCTACCGCGCGATCTCGCTGCTGCTGCGCCGTCCGCCGGGCCGCGAGGCCTACCCGGGTGACGTCTTCTACCTGCACTCCCRCCTGCTGGAGCGCTGCGCCAAGCTCTCCGACGAGCTCGGCGGCGGCTCGCTGACCGGACTGCCGATCATCGAGACGAAGGCCAACGACATCTCGGCCTACATCCCGACGAACGTCATCTCGATCACCGACGGGCAGGTCTTCCTGGAGTCCGACCTGTTCAACCAGGKTGTCCGCCCGGCCATCAACGTCGGCACCTCGGTGTCCCGGGTCGGCGGTAGCGCGCAGGTTAAGGCGATGAAGTCGGTCGCCGGCCGCCTGCGGCTGGACCTCGCCCAGTACCGCGAGCTCGAGGCGTTCTCGGCCTTCGGTTCCGACCTGGACAAGGCCTCGCGGGACCAGCTCGCGCGCGGCGCCCGCCTGGTCGAGCTGCTCAAGCAGCCGCAGGGCCAGCCCTTCCCGGTCGAGCGCCAGGTCGTGTCGATCTGGGCCGGAACCACCGGCAAGCTCGACGATGTGCCCGTGGCGGACATCCGTCGCTTCGAGTCGGAGTTCCTGGACTTCGTCGGCCGGTCTTACCCGGGGGTGTACGACGCGATCGTGACCACCGGCAAGCTCAGCGACGACACGATCGCCATGCTGGAGTCGGCCGTCGCGGAGTTCAAGAAGCAGTTCACGCTGTCCGACGGCAAGCCGTTGGTCAACGAGCCGGCGCCGAGCCCGCTCGACCCGGGGCTGGTGCGGCAGGAGTCGATCCCGGTGCACCGGCCCGCGGCGCGCAAAGACGACGAGGGCTGATCCATGGCGGGCCAGCTTCGTGAGTACCGGCGGCGCATCCGGTCGGTGCAGTCGACGAAGAAGATCACCCGAGCGATGGAGCTGATCGCGGCTTCCCGCATCGCCAAGGCGCGGGCGCGGGTCGCCGCGGCCCGCCCCTATGCCGAGGAGATCACCCGGGTGATCGAGGCGGTCGCGGCGCAGACCACGATCGACCATCCGCTCACCACCGAGCGGCCCGGGGCGGCCCGGGCCGCGGTCGTGGTGATCACCAGCGACCGGGGGTTGGCCGGCGGGTACAGCTCGAACGCGCTGCGGCGCACCGGGGAGCTCATCGAGCTGCTGCATTCGGAGGGCAAGGAGACCGACCTGCACGTCGTGGGCCGCAAGGGAACGGGCTACTACCGCTTCCGGGGACGTGCGATGAGCGGCGAGTACACCGGTTTCTCCGAACAGCCGTCGTACGCGGACGCCAAGTCGGTCGCGGACGCGCTCATCGCGGCCTTCATCGCCACGAGCGAGAACGGCGGGGTGGACGAGATCCACGTGGTCCACACGGAGTACGTCAGCGCCATCACCCAGACGCCGGTCGCCCGCCGGTTGCTGCCGATGGTGCTCACCGAGACCGACGAACCGCCGCGTGGCGGTCCGCTGCCCCAGTATGAGTTCGAGCCCTCCGCCGAGGGGGTGCTCGACGCGTTGCTGCCGCGCTACGTGGAAAGCCGGCTCTATGCGGCGCTGCTCGAGTCGGCGGCGTCGGAGTCGGCGGCGCGACAGCGGGCCATGAAGTCGGCTACGGACAACGCCGAGGACCTCATCAAGAGATACACCCGGCAGGCCAACCGGGCCCGACAGGACGCCATTACTCAGGAGATCTCCGAGATCGTCGGTGGCGCCAACGCTCTGGCTTCGGGAACCTGATATGGGTGGGCGGCGGTTCACACTCGTGTGGCCGGACTCGTGTGACCGGAACCGATGAGGACAGCGACGACAACAGAACGTGAAGGACGACGCCGAAGGCGGAGCGCGCGCGACGCGGGCCGTTCCGTCCCAGGTGCCAGCGAACGCGAGCCCGAGGCTGCGGCGGCGGGCATTGATCGGAAACTGAGGACGCCATGACCGTCACCACCAGCTCGCCGGCCACGGCACCGGGCCGGACCCCGGGGATCGGCCGGGTCGCCCGAGTCATCGGACCGGTTGTCGACGTGGAGTTCGCTCCCGACGAACTCCCCGAGATCTACCAGGCACTGCAGGTCGACCGGACCATCGGCGACGAGACGCTGACGCTGACGCTCGAGGTCGCCCAGCACATCGGTGACAACACCGTGCGGGCCATCTCCATGCAGCAGACCGACGGTCTCGTCCGGGGCGCGCCCGTCCACGACACCGGCGCGCCGATCTCGGTCCCGGTCGGCGACGCCACCAAGGGCCACGTGTTCAACGTGCTTGGCACGCCGCTCGACGTGAAGCAGATCGAGGCCGAGACGTACTGGCCGATCCACCGGTCGGCGCCGGCGTTCGACCAGCTCGAGTCGAAGACCGAGATGTTCACCACCGGCATCAAGGTCATCGACCTGCTCGCGCCGTACGTGCGCGGCGGGAAGATCGGCCTGTTCGGCGGTGCCGGCGTCGGCAAGACCGTCATCATCCAGGAGATGATCCGCCGGGTCGCCAAGGAGTTCGGTGGCGTCTCGGTGTTCGCCGGGGTCGGCGAGCGTACCCGTGAGGGCAACGACCTGTTCCTGGAGATGACCGAGGCCGGCGTCATCGAGGACACCGCGCTGGTGTTCGGCCAGATGGACGAGCCGCCGGGTACCCGGCTGCGGGTCGCGCTCGGCGCGCTCACGATGGCCGAGTACTTCCGGGACGTCCAGAAGCAGGACGTGCTGCTGTTCATCGACAACATCTTCCGGTTCACCCAGGCCGGATCCGAGGTCTCCACGCTGCTCGGCCGGATGCCCAGCGCCGTCGGCTACCAGCCGACGCTGGCCGACGAGATGGGTGTGCTCCAGGAGCGCATCACCTCGACCCGGGGCCACTCGATCACCTCGCTGCAGGCCATCTACGTGCCCGCGGACGACCTGACCGACCCGGCGCCGGCGACGACGTTCACCCACCTCGACGCCACCACCGTGCTCGACCGGGCCATCTCCGACCTGGGTATCTACCCGGCGGTGAGCCCGCTCGACTCCAACTCCCGGATCCTGGACGCGCGCTATCTCGGGCAGGAGCACTACGACACGGCCCGTGAGGTGCAGCGGATCCTGCAGCGCTACAAGGACCTGCAGGACATCATCGCCATCCTCGGTATCGRTGAGCTCTCCGAAGAGGACAAGATTCTCGTCAACCGGGCRCGGCGGATCCAGCGGTTCCTGTCGCAGCCGTTCTTCGTGGCCGAGCAGTTCACCGGCATCCCCGGCAAGTTCGTCCCGCTCGACGAGACGATCGACTCGTTCAAGCGGCTCACCCAGGGCGACTTCGACCACCTGCCGGAGCAGGCGTTCTTCAWGTGCGGTGGCATCGAGGACGCGGAGAAGAACGCGGAGAACCTGTAATGCCGATCCGGGTGGCGATTGTCTCGCCCGAGCAGGAGGTGTGGTCCGGCGACGCCGACATGGTCGTCGCCCGGACCACCGACGGTGATCTCGGCGTGCTGCCCGGCCATGTGCCGCTGCTGGGTCTGCTGGCGCCGGGCGGAACGGTCCGGGTCAAGACCGGTGGCCGGGAGATCTCGGCCTCGGTGGACGGCGGCTTCATCTCGGTGACACACCAGGGTGTCAGCATCCTCGCCGAGACCGCGAAGCTGACCTGAGTTTCCCGCGGCCAAGGGCGCGTTCTCCGCATCGGGGGACGCGTCTTTCGCGTCACGTCACAGGTCGCGACAGGGCCCTACAGGCCCATCAGAAACTGCAGGGCCTCGGTCATCCGCAGCAGATGATCGGGACCCACGACGCCGAGCCGGCGACCAAAGCGCTGCTGGGACACCGATTTCACGTCCTCGACCTTCGCGTAGCTTGTCTCGCGCAGACCGGTGCCGCCGGGCGCGAGCTCGACGTGGGAGGGCAGCCCGCAGCGCCCCCCGCCTCGGCGGAGCGCTCGGCACCGAGCTCGTCCCAGGCGAGCGAGTCGGTCGCGAGGCGGTCGTACCCCTCCTCGAAGCCGCGCCAGAACAGCTCGCGCTCGTAGGCCTCGCCGGCCTGGCCGATGATCGTCTGCATCTGCTGGCCGGTGGTCGCGGCCATGGCCGCGACCCGTTGCCGCGTCCTGTACCTCACGCGCACCGTGGTACTCATGATCGTCAGTCATCAATTCGGTTGACTGGCTTGGCGACCCTCGGGTATCGAGCGGGTCTCAGGCGTGCGCCCCCGGGCGCCAGAGCACGTCCCCCTCGGGGTTCGCCACCCGGGCGAGGATGAACAGCAGGTCCGACAGTCGGTTGAGATAGCGGGCCGGCAGCGGGCCGGTGCGGTCCGGCTCGGCCTCGAGGAGGGCCCAGACGGACCGTTCCGCCCGGCGGGCGACCGTGCGGGCGACATGCAGCAGCGCCGCCCCGGCA
Organism: Frankia sp. CcI156; assembly: GCF_001983015.1. Lineage (NCBI taxonomy): Bacteria > Bacillati > Actinomycetota > Actinomycetes > Frankiales > Frankiaceae > Frankia > Frankia sp. CcI156. Next base: position 28,504 of record NZ_MOMD01000036.1, on the reverse strand, counting down.
GYCCCTCCCGGAAGAATGAAGGAGGCCAGCTTCGGCAGGCCGGCGTTGAAACGGTCACACGCCTCCTCGAGYCGTTCCACGTAGGCCTCGGTGATCCGCAGGGGTGGGTAGGCCGGCGCCGGGTCGACCGGGGTGCACAGATCCGCGCCGACGTCGAAGAGGTCGTTCTGGACCTGGCCGAGCACCGCCCGCAGCTCGTCGGGAAGCCCGCCGAGGGCGAGGGCCACGCCGATCGCGGCGTTCGCCTCATCCACGTCGGCATAGGCGGCCAGCCGCGGATCGGTCTTCGCCACCCGCGACATGTCGCCCAGCGCCGTCGTACCGTCATCCCCGGTGCGGGTGTAGATCCGAGTCAGGTGCACTGCCATGGGGACCACTCTAGGCAGTCGTTGACCGCGCGGCCGGGTTGTCAGATCCGGGCGTAGAGCGCGGTCGCGTCGTCGCTCATCCCGAACCGGGGGAACCGCGAGCAGTCCGGGTCGGCCCGTTCCGCCGCCCGCAGCCGTTCCAGCAGTATGGCCTGTTCGCCGCGGGCGAGCACGTCGACAAGGGCCGCGTCGTCGGCGACCAGGCTGAAGGGACGGACGGCCCGGGCGTAGCCGTCGGACAGCGCCACCAGCTCCGTGCCGGGTTCCACCGGCATGGTGGTGACGAACGCGTGGTCGGCGGCAGCGGTGACGTCACCGAGGATCCAGGACCCGGCCGCGGTGTTGCGCTGCCGGCGGCGTTCGCGGGTCATCGTGTGTGCCCGTCCGTAGGCCTGCGCGACATCGATGCCGCGTGCCAGCTCGGCGCGGACCGGTTCGAGCAGCGCCTCTTCGACCCCATCGAACTGGGGATCGGTGAAACTGACCACCTCCCCGCCGGGATGACGGAGCAGCACCGGGCTGTCCCCGAGGAGGTACAGATCGAGTAGCGGGCCCCGTTGCCGGGCGAGGGCGATCGTGGCGGTCGGGAACCGACCCGCGGCGAGCCCCAGGCGCCGTCCCTCGGCGCGGACATGTGCGATCAGCTCCCGCACCACCTCGGGCAGGGATCTATCCCGCCAGGGGACCGTGGCGAGGAAGGCGTCGGCCGCGCCGCTCAGCCAGGCCGCCGAGGACCGGCCGCTGATCGTCGGATCGTCGTGCAGCGGCGTCGCTCCGTCGATCACCCACAGGCCATCGGCGCGGGAACCGGCGGCATCCTCATTGTGGAGCTTGTCCGACCGGCTGATGGACCGCAGCACACGCACCCGTTGGCCCCCACCGTGGTCATGAGAACTCCGTCATGAGAAACCCCGCCACCACGAGTATCGTCCCGACGACCGCCGCGACGACCCGACGCCGGGCCGGTTCGGTCCCCACGAGCAGGACGTGAAAGCCCCAGAAGACGAGYAACGTCACGCCGCCAGCGAGCGTGAGAAGGCCGGCGGCCGGTCGGGCCGGCTGCCCCGCAGCGACGTTCGCGGCGGTGGTGATGAAGGCGATCACTGCCGCGAGTAACCCCATGATCTCCAGGACCTGACTCCGGATCTGCTGCAGCTCGCGGGAAGCCTCCTCTTGGCGTGCGCTCAGCCGCTCAGCCTCCTGCGCGTATTGGATCCTGGACCGGATGAGCTGGTAGTCGCCGATGCGAAGCGCGTATTCGGCGCCCGTACTGTCCTCGTCCTCGATCGCGCGGGCGATGCTGGCCCGCGCGGACGCGAACGCCCCTCGCAGGGTCGCRATGCGCGCGTGGGTGGCATGATAGCGCGCATAATGCCCGTCGCTGAGCGCGATGGCCTGCCGGACGTGCCGCTCAGCGTCGAGCAGTAGGCGTGGATCGTTGTCGGGGTCCCGTTCGTGGCGGTCCGCGATAATCTCGGCGGCGAGATGCAGCACGCCAGGCACGCCGCCGAGCCGGTCCACCGCCTCGAGCGCGAACGTGAGCGCCGCGTCGAGATTTGCCGGATCGCCGTCGAGAGAGGCGTAATACTCGGCCTGCATGAAGAAGAACATCGGATGCCGACCGAACCGGGCCTGGTATCGATCGGTGTTGGCCCGATGGCGGCGATGGTCCTTGCGGCGCCAGGCCCGAGCCTGCAGGCAGTAGAACGCGTTGAAGCGCGTCTGCTCCGCTAGATTGGGGTTCTCGACTGCCGCGGTGAGGGCCTCGTCGGTCGCGTCGGGCCCGGTCAACAACGCCCGCGCGGCCGAGCCGAACCCCGGGTCGGTCTCTGGGGGYAGTTCCGCCAGCCGCTGAGAAAGGCCGCCGTTCACTTGGACTTCCGCGTGGCAATTGGTACGTTTCGCATATGCATTCGGTGAGCGTAGCCGGAGTGACACTCAACGAAAAAGGGTTGATTCTATGCATCCGCCGCCGGGACATCGGCGCCTGGCAGATCCCGGGTGGGGTGCTCGAACGCGGTGAGACCCTGCACACCGGGCTGCGCCGTGAGGTCGAGGAGGAGACGGGTGCGGTCGTCGAACCCGTCCGCCTGACCGGGGTGTACCTCAACATGCCCCTAGGCGTGGTTGCCATGGTGTTTCTCTGCCACCATCCGACCGGCGTCATCGCTTCCGACACCGCGGAGGCGACGGAGGTCAGCTGGTTGTCGATCGACGAGGTCCGTACGCGGTTTGTGCCGGCTTTCGCAATCCGGGTGGCGGACGCGGTGGCCGGACGGCTCGAGCCGTTTATCCGCACCCACGACGGGGTGTCCGTCCTTCCGTCCGACGCAGCGGAATGAGGCGACCGCGCAGGGTTGCGCCGGTCGGTCCGGCGGGTGGCGGTGAAGATCTTCAGGCCAGGACCTAGCATCGAGGTTCGTGGAGCGCTTCGTTGTGACAGGCGGTACCCGGCTGGCCGGCGAGGTCGCCGTCCCGGGCGCGAAGAACTCGGTATTGAAGCTGATGGCCGCGAGCCTGCTGGCCGCGGGCCGGACGATGCTGTCCGCCGTTCCTGACATCCTGGACGTGTCGGTGATGTCCAAGGTGCTGGCGGGGCTCGGTGCGACCGTCGAGCGGGACGCCTCCGGCGGGCGGCTGAGCATTGAGGTGCCCCAGGCTCCGGGCGTCGCGGCCGATGGTGAGCTGGTGCGGCAGATCAGGGCGTCGGTGGCGGTGCTCGGTCCGCTGGTCGCCCGCCGTGGGGAGGCGCGGGTCGCCCTGCCCGGTGGGGACGCGATCGGATCGCGCGCGCTCGACATTCATGTCAACGGCCTGACCAAACTCGGTGCGCTGGTTGACGTCGAGTCCGGAGTCCTCGTCGCGCGCTGCTCCGGCCGGCTGCAGGGAGCCTCGATCTGGCTCGACTTCCCCAGCGTGGGCGCCACCGAGAACCTGTTGATGGCCGGGGTTCTCGCCAAGGGGACGACGGTGATCGACAATGCCGCCCAGGAACCCGAGATTGCCGACCTGTGCGCGATGYTGACGGCGATGGGCGGGCGTATCGACGGCGCGGGATCGTCGACACTGATCATCGACGGGGTCGACCAGCTCACCTCGGTGGAACACCGGACGGTGGCGGACCGCATCGTCGCCGGCACGTACGCCATCGGCGCCCTGATGACCGGTGGCGACGTGCTGATCCGGCACGGTCAGGCCGCCCACCTCAGCATCGTCCTAGAGAAGCTGGTGCAGGCCGGTGCCGAGGTCGACGTCCGGGACGACGGATTCCGGGTCGTCGGACGGGGACAACCCCGGTCGATCGACGTGGTGACGCTGCCGTACCCCGGCTTTCCGACTGATCTGCTGCCGCAGATCATCGCGTTGGAGTCGGTTAGCCGGGGTACCTCCCTGATCACCGAGAACATCTTCGACAGCCGGTTCGCCTTCTGCCGCGAGCTGCACAAACTCGGCGCCGACCTGCGTACGGACGGCCACCACGTCATCGTCCGGCCCACCGCGCGGCTGTCCGGCACCCGGGTGACGGCCTCCGACGTGCGGGCCGGCGCGGGTCTCGTGCTCGCCGGCCTGGTTGCGGACGGTGTCACCGAGGTAAGCGACGTCCACCACATCGACCGGGGATACGCCCGGTTTGTCGAGAWCATGACGGACCTCGGCGCCGACATCCGCCGGGTCTCCGACCGCGCCGTAGCCTGATTTCACCGGCATCGGCCTGATCCCGCTGGCATCGTGACCCCGCCGGCCCGGCCGGCGGGGTCAGGTGGGCGACTGGCGCGAGCCGAGCAGGTTCACGAGGGCACGGGCGGCTCGGTTCGCGTCCGTGCCGAACACGAGCACGTGGCGGCGGTCCCGCGGCCGGGCGATGATGTTCCCGGCGGCGTCGATGCGAATCGGACCGGCCGGTGCCGTGGCCCAGGTCGAGCGGATACCCCGCGCCCACAGCGCCGCGCGGAGCCGAGTGATCTCGGCGGGGGTGTCCACGGTGGCCACCGGGACGAGCAGACCGAAGTCGTGGCCGGGGACGGAACCGGCCGGCCGCGGCCGTGCCGGAGCATGGGCCCAGCGCCCGATCGCCATCAGCAGGCCGACGGCCAGCAGCGCGATCAGCGGCTCGAGGAGAAGTGCCCCGGCCGTTGCGGGCATCCCGCACCTCCGATCGTGCCGCTCTTCGACGCCACCTTGCATCGTCCCAGACATCCTCGCGACGGACCTGGATCCGGGCCTCGACACCTCCACGGAATCCGACAGAGGAAACATCGCCCGTCAACCGCTGCCACCATTGAGGTAACCGGCCCGACCTCTCTGTGGCCGAACGACGACAGTTCGATGGAGACGAGGGGGTACGTCGCGGTCCGCCCGGGGCGAGCCGCACCTGAGTGCTACCCGCGATCGGCGCGGATAGCTGGTAGCAACGGCGTCACGACAGCGGGGGCGCCGGACGGCCGGGACGGGAGATCACATGAACATCGGCGTGAACGTGTTGAGTCTGGAGTGCTCCGGGGACACGCGGGCCGGCTGCGCGCAGACGGCCCGCGTGGTTGGCCGGGTGGATGTGCGGACGGTGGGGACACTACGCAGCCTGCTGCACGCGGCGATCGACAATGGGAGCGGGCCGCTGCGCGTTGACGTCGCGGGCCTGGAGCTCGGCGATCATGCCGCGCTGGGGGTGCTGCTTGGCGGCGCTCGCCGAGCCCGTGCCGCTGGCCGCTCGATGGTGCTGGTCGATGTGCCGAGCCCGCTTGAACGCCTGCTCGTCGCGGACCGGCTGGGTGGGTTGCTGCGGTTCGAGGAGGCCGCCGACCTGGTGCACGTCGGCCACGCCTGAGCGGGTTGCCCGGGCGGCTCATCCGTTCGACCACCACCTAGGCCCGCCAGGAGGGGCTCCGTCCCGATCGGGACGGAGCCCGGAGCGGAACGAACCAGGGTGGCTGCGCACCGTCATGTCAGGCGCGCCCGTGTGCCGGGCGGACACGCGATGCGGCATGCTTGCCGGGTACCTGCTGATCGGGTACTGCTTTCGGGTGACGGGCCCGGCTCTTGGCAGGGTGTGATGCCGGACGGAGGCGTGCAGGACGTGGAGGTGCCCGCGCGGGTGAATGCCGTCGGCGATCGGAGCGCGCGATCCGCCGGGCTGGCCGGGGTGCGCGAGTACCGGTCGGTCCTGGTCCCGGTGGCGTTCGTGGTCGCGGTCCTGCTCGGCGTGGCCATCGGCTACGTGACCGCGGACCGGCAGTCCGGCACCGTGCATGCGCCTCGGACCGCCACCTCGCCCGCCCCGGAGCTGACCCCCGCGCTGCGGACCGCCCCGTGGGAGGGCGCCCGCCGACCGGRCACGGCCCATCAGATGCGGGTCCTCGACGAGCCTGATCCGGATGCCCTGCGGCTCGCGCTGTCGTGGACGGTCGCCGACTCGATCAAGGCGGCCGGGGGTGCTTCCACCATCTCCGCCCGGCAGGTGACGATCGTGAACGGGATGTACTTCGGCGCCGTCGAGGGCGTTGACGCGGCGCACGACGAGTACTGGGCGATCGGTCGCATCGAGGTCCAAGGGCCGGCCACGCCGCCGGTCGACCCGCACGTGTGGCGGCGGATCGGAGCCGGGCCCTGGACGATCGTCCGCAACGGCCCGCGGGCCTGTGATGTGCTTCCGAGCGCTCTGATCACCCTGTGGAAGGTCTCCCCGCCGCCCTGCACCGGGTGACCTGCACYGCCATGGGCCCGGGGTACCCTTGACAGCCCGGGGCACCCTCGACGTCGTACGGTCGGTCTGTGCCCTCAACCAGGATTGACGACGCGCGGCCYGGTCATGGCGAGGCGGACGGTCCGCACCGCGCCGCGACGCCCACCCTGCACGACGCCGTCGCCCTGGCCACCCGGGCGCACGCCGGTCAGCTGGACAAGGTCGGTGAGGAGTACATCGGCCATCCGCTGCGCGTGATGGCGGCAGTCGCGCGCACGGCTCCCACCGCCGGGGTGGACGCCCACGCCGCCCAGCTCGCGGCGGTGTTGCACGACGTCGTCGAGGACAGCGAGACCACCCTCGCGGATCTCGTGGCCGCGGGCTATCCGGCCCCGGTCGTCGCGGCGGTCGACGCGCTGTCCCATCGGGAGGGCGAGCCGGTGCCCGACTATCTCGCCCGGGTGGCCGCCGATCCGCTTGCCGTCGTCGTGAAACGGGCCGACATACAGGACAACGCCGATCCGGCCAGGCTGAGGCGGTTGCCGCCCGAGGACGCCGCCCGGTTGTCGGCCCGGTACGTGGATCGATGCCGGATTCTGGACGACCTCGTGGCGGCTCGCGGCGGCGATGTCGGGTGATCGTCAGGCGATCGCCCGGTGCGCGGCGGTCCCACCGCCGCCGGGCGCCGGAAACGGCCGCGATAGCGTGACGTCATGCGGCTCGTCATCGCTCGCTGCAGCGTGGACTACGTCGGTCGGCTCACCGCACATCTGCCGAGCGCCGTCCGGTTGGTACTCGTCAAGGCGGACGGATCCGTCTCCATCCACGCCGACGGGCGAGCGTACAAGCCGCTCAACTGGATGAGTCCCCCGTGCGTCATCGCCGAGGCGGACGGGGTCTGGCGGGTCACCAACCGCGCGGCCGAGCAGCTCGTCATCACCCTCGAACAGGTGCTGCACGATTCCACGCACGACCTCGGCGTCGACCCGGGTCTGCGCAAGGACGGGGTGGAGGCGCATCTGCAGGTGCTGCTCGCCGACCGGCCCGACGCGATCGCGCCCGGACTCACCCTGGTGCGCCGCGAGTACGAGACCGGCATCGGGCCGGTCGACCTGCTGTGCCGCGACGCGGACGGCTCGACGGTCGCCGTCGAGATCAAACGCAGGGGTGAGATCGACGGGGTGGAGCAGCTGACCCGTTACCTTGTCCGCCTGGAGGCCGACCCGGCGTTGCCGCATCCCGTGCGCGGCATCCTCGCGGCGCAGTCCATCACCCCGCAGGCGCGGCTGCTGGCGGCGGACCGGGGGCTGGGCTGCGCCGTCGTCGACTATGACGAGCTGCGGGGCCTCGAACCGTCCATTCCGACGCTTTTCTGAAAGCGATTCCGCCGAGCCTGCCCGGTCCGCCGAACCTGCGACGGCCGCCCGTCCGGCTTCCCCGTCCGGCGGCCGGTCCGTTCCCGTAGTGCGATCATGGGCCGGCGTCTCGAGAATATGGGAGGATCGCGGCGTTCGCCGTCTGACACCGCCCGGCCCGCGACGCCCACCCGTCGCCCGGGGCCCGTGCGCCGAAGTAGAGGAGCCTGGGCATGATCGAGAGGCCCGTATCGGGAACCACATCGGGAACGGGGCCGGCCGCGAACCAGGAGAACGCGAACCAGGAGAAGAAGCCGGAGAACAGCCGGGACGAGGCGGTGAGACACCGCCGGGTCGGGGTGGTGGGGCTCGGCACCATGGGCGCGGGCATCGCCGAGGTGCTGGCGAAGGCCGGTCTGGAGGTCGTCGGCATCGCGCGTGACRCCGACGCGCTCGCCCGCAGCCGGGCCCGGGTCGAGCACTCCCTCGACCGCGCGGGCCGCCACGGCAAGCTCGACGACGCGACCAGGGAGGCCGTGCTGGCCCGCATGCGTCTCGGCACCGAGCTCGCGGCGGTCGCCGACTGCGAGCTGGTGATCGAGGCGATCGACGAACGAATGAGCGCCAAACAGGCGCTTTTCGCCCGACTCGACGAGATCTGCCCCCCGGCCACCGTCTTCCTGACGAACACCAGCTCCCTGTCGGTAACGGAACTCGCGGCGGGCACCGCCCGCCCGGAACGGGTGCTCGGCACCCACTGGTTCAATCCGGCGCCGGTGATGCGCCTGGTGGAGGTCGTACGCACGGTCGTCACCGACCCGACCGTGCTGGCCGGGGTGATCGGCCTGGTCAACGACGTGGGGAAGACCGCGGTCGTCGCGGAGGACCGGGCGGGCTTCATCGTCAACGCGCTGCTGTTCGGTTATCTCAACAACGCCGTGCGCATGCTCGAGGCCCGGTATGCGGCCCGGGAGGACATTGACGCGGCCATGCGGCTCGGGTGCGGGCATCCGATGGGCCCGCTCGCCCTGCTCGATCTGATCGGTCTGGACGCCGCCCACGAGATTCTCAACTCGATGTACCGGCAGTCCCGTGACCACCTGCACGCTCCGGCACCGCTGCTGAGCCAGCTCGTGCGCGCGGGCCTGCTCGGCCGCAAGACCGGTCGTGGTTTCTACACCTACGCGGCACCGGACTCCTCCGAGGTGGTCGACGCGGTCGATCCGCTCGCCGACCGCCTGGGGCGGGGCCGCCCGGTGCGCTCGGTCGGCGTCGTGGGGAGCGGCACGATGGCGGGTGGCATCGCGGAGGTGCTGGCCCGGTCCGGGCACGACGTCCTCCTGCGGGCCCGGAGCGAGCRCACCCTCGCCGCCACCCTCGCGAAGATCGAGTCGTCGTTGGCGGCGTCGGTGGCCAGGGGGCGGCTGTCCGACGCCGACCGGCTGGCGGCTCTGGCCCGGGTGCGCGGCACGACCGATCTGGGTGAGCTCGGCCACTGCGAGCTGCTGCTTGAGGCGGTGGTGGAGGACCTGGCGGTGAAGCGGGAGCTGTTCGCCGACCTGGACAAGATCGCGGCGCCCGGCGCCGTGCTGGCGACCACCACGTCCTCGTTGCCGGTCATCGAGTGCGCCATGGCCACCAGCCGGCCGCGGGACGTCATCGGTATGCACTGGTTCAACCCGGCCCCGGCGATGAAGCTGATCGAGGTGGTGCCCACGGTTCTCACCGGCGACGACGTGACAGCCACGGTCCTGGCGCTGTCCCGAGCGGCCGGGCGGCATCCGGTGCTCTGCGCCGACCGGGCGGGGTTCATCGTCAACGCGCTGCTGTTTCCCTATCTCAACGACGCAGTGAAGATGCTCCAGGCGCACTATGCGACGATCGAGGACGTTGACACGGCGATGACGGTCGGTTGCGGYCATCCGCTGGGCCCCTTCGCGCTCGCCGACGTCGTCGGCCTCGATGTCACGCTCGCGATCACGCGCTCGTTGTACGCGCAGTTCCGCGAGCCCGGCTACGCCCCGGCACCCCTGCTCGAACAGCTGGTCCGGGCTGGGTTCCTGGGACGCAAGACCGGCCGGGGGTTCCTCGACCACCCGCCGCGCTGAGCCCACCCGTCACGCCGAGAACAAGATCGCTTCTGTCCGCGCGGACTAGGATGTCGACGGTCGGCGGGAAATCCCGATTCGCGCGGGAGGAGGCTGGAGCGGCGATGGTCGTGCTCGACAGGGACGCCGTGCGAGCGTTCAGTCGGGAAGTCACGATGTTCCTTCCCGATCTGGTCCAGCTGCTGCGGCGGGTCGTCGCCGATCCGCGGGTCCCGCAGTCCGCGAAGGTGGAGGCCGCCGCGGCGCTCGCGTACCTCGTGTCGCCGAAGAACCGGCTGACCAACGCGATTCCGGTGGTGGGTCAGCTCGACGACGTCGCGGTCATCGCGTTCGCCTTCCGGCGGCTGGCCGTCGGAGCCGGGGAGCCGATCCTGCGTGAGCACTGGCGTGGCAGCGATCGCGGCTTCCAGCTGCTCATCGGTGCGTCGTCCGCCCTGGCGAGTCCGGCGGGGGCCGTGCGCAAGGCCAAGCTCGCCCGCTCGCTCGTGATGGCCGGCTTCGAGCGGGTCGGCGGGCGGGTGCGGTGGACGGGCGAGAGGTTCGGGGCGGGGACGGGCGGGCGCACGACGGCCTCCTCGGCCGGACCGGCGGCGGATGACCGGCCTCGGATCGTTGACGGCGAGGTGGTGGACCGGGGCGAGTGGGTCGCGGGCCCGCCGGCCGGCGATACCCCGGGTTCGGGTTCCCGCACCCGGCGGGATCGGTTCCGGGCATCGGGCAGACCCGCTCGCGGGCGGTGACGAGGAAGGCGCGCCGACGCCGGGCCCGGCCGTCGGATGCGCAGCGCGGGCACCCGGTCGGCTGGTGGATGCCGGATCCGGTCGTCGTCCTGCGGGACGGTGAGTGGGTGTGCGACCGACGAGCGGCGCGGCGACCACCAAGGTCTACCGGTGTCCCGGTTGTGATTATGAGATCACTCCGGGCGCCGCTCACGTGGTGGTCTGGCCGCCCGAGCGGATCGAGGACCGTCGACACTGGCACCGGCCGTGTTGGGAACGCCGATGCCGAGCGGCCCGGCCGCGCGTCCGTGACGGCTGACCCCACGAGACGACGGTCTCCCGTGCGGGCTAGACCCCGCGGGAGGCCGCCGACGCGGGCAACGCGTTCGGCTCGCTGCCGAGCGCCTTACGCTCCTCAGGCGGCGGTGCCTCGATGGAGGCGATCGACGCGGAGGCGGCGGTCAGCTTGTCGCGCAGCGCGCCCAGCTGGGCCGTCACCTGGTCACGCAGGGTGGCAAGCTGCGAGGTCACCTGTTCGCGTTGGCGTTCGAGGTCGGCCAGCCGACGCTTCGAGTCGTCCTCGGCCTGCGCGGCCGCGGCCCGAGCGACCTCGACGATCCGTTCGGCCTCCGCGCGGGCCGTCGAGACGATGGCCGCGGCCTGCTCGTCGGCGTCGCGCAGGGTTTTCTCCCGGGTCTGCTCGGCCTCGGTGACGATCCGGCGGGCCTCCTCGAGTTGGGCATCGGCCTCCCGGGTGCGTTCAGCCCGAACGGTGGCCGCCTCCTCCTCGGCGAGCTGGAGGATCTGGGTAACGCGGCCACCGAACTCCTCCCAGGCGGGACGGTTGGCGGCCAGATCGTCGCGTACCCGGGCCGCCTCGGTCGCAGCCTCCGACGCGGCCGCCTCCGCCGCCGCCCGGTGCGCCTCGGCCTCGCGTAGCTGCTCGACGAGCCAGTTCACGTGATGGGTGACCTGATTGGGGTCGTAGCCACGGCGCACCAGATCAAAGGCGGGGGGCCCGTCGGTCTCGCCGGCCATTGGGATGAGATCGGTGTGTTCGGTCATAGGACCTCAGCATCTCAGACGGTCAATGCGAGCGTGAGGGGAGCCGGCTGTCGACCTGGCCGATTTCCGGGTTTATACGCCGCGGAACCGGTTGATTGCGGTCAGGTGGCGGGAGCGGAGTGCCTCGTCGCGGACACCCAGCCCCTCGGCCGGGGCGAGACACAGCACGCCCACCTTCCCTTGGTGGAGGTTGCGGTGCACGTCGTAGGCGGCCTGCCCCGTTTCGGTAAGCGGGTAGACCCGGGACAGGGTCGGATGGATCATCCCGCGCATGATGAGTCGGTTGGCTTCCCAGGCCTCCCGGTAGTTGGCGAAGTGCGAGCCGACGATGCGCTTGAGATTCATCCACAGGTACCGGTTGTCGTACTCGTGCTGGAAACCGCTGGTGGAGGCGCAGGTGGCGATAGTTCCGCCGCGGCGGGTCACATAGACGGAGGCGCCGAAGGTTTCCCGGCCCGGGTGTTCGAGGACGATGTCGGGGTCGTCGCCGCCGGTGAGCTCGCGGATGCGCTTGCCGAACCGCTGCCATTCCCGGGGGTTCTGGGTGTGTTCGTCACTCCAGAACTGATAGGCCTCGGCGGCGCGGTCGATGATCAGCTCTGCGCCGAGGGAGCGGCATATGTCGGCTTTTTCCGGCGAGGAGACGATGCAGACCGGGATGGCCCCGCCGCGTAGCACGAGTTGGGTGGCGTAGGAGCCCAGGCCCCCGGACGCGCCCCAGACGAGAACGACGTCGCCCTGCTTCATGTTCGCGCCGTTGACCGAGACCAGCTGGCGGTACGCGGTCGAGTTGACCAGACCGGGTGCGGCCGCCTCCTCCCAGGTCAGGTGCGCGGGTTTCGGCATGAGCTGGTTGGTCTTGACCAGGGCGAGCTCGGCGAGTCCGCCAAAATTCGTCTCAAATCCCCAGATTCGTTGCTCGGGATCCAGCATCGTGTCGTTGTGGCCGTCGGGACGCTCAAGTTCCACGGACAGACAGTGGGCGACGACCTCGTCCCCGGGGGACCAGGCCTGTACGCCAGGCCCTGTCCGTAGCACAACTCCGGCCAGATCCGAGCCGACAACGTGGTAAGGCTGGTTGTGACGGGATGCAAGCGGAGAGGTTCGRCCGTAGCGCTCGAGGAAGTTGAAGGTGTGGATCGGCTCGAAGATCGACGTCCAGAYCGTGTTGTAGTTCACGGAGGAGGCCATGACCGCGATGAGGGCTTCGCCGGGACCGAGCTCGGGGGTCRGCACGTCGTCTACGTGCAGGGAGCGGCGGGGGTCCTTGTCCCGGGACGGCATGCCCTCGAACATCCCGATTTCGTCCCGGCGCACGACCACGGCGCGGTAGGACTCGGGGACCGGGAGGGATGCGAACTCCGCCCGCCGGGCGGGCGACGGAGGGCTCTGGGCAATGATCGCTTCGAGAATGTCCTTCACGGTCGGCCTCCGTAGGACGCTGGTGCTGGTGGCGGATAGACGGCAGATGTTACCCATAGGTGGGAGGCGGGGTCGCGGGATGTGGAGGCTGTCTGTTTCGTGCGCGACGCGATAGAACTTTTGGGACAACTTCGAGTGCTCGGTACGCGTCCAACTGGGTGTGATCGCGCCCATGACTGTCGTGGAAGGGTGGCGGCCCGTGCCTGCACGGAGCGACGCCGCCCGTAGCGATGTCGCGCGGGACGCCGATGCCGCCCTGACCGCGTTGTATTCCGAACACTATCGGTCATTGGTTCGTCTTGCAGCGTTACTACTTGACGATCTCGGCCTCTGCGAGGAGGTTGTGCAGGACGCCTACATCCGCGTCCACGCGGCCTGGGGGCGGCTCCAGGACCGGGACAAGGCCTTGGCCTACCTCAGGCAGACCGTCGTCAACCTCGCACGTTCGACACTGCGTCGTCGACTCGTCGCTCTCAAACACGCTCCCAAGCCGATGCCCGACGCCGCGAGCGCCGAGGAGGGCRCCTACTCCCTCGTCGAACGGGCGGCGGTCATCCAGGCGCTGCGCGAGCTGCCCCGCCGGCAGCGGGAGGCGGTGGTGCTGCGGTACTACGCCGACATGTCCGAGGCGGACGCCGCGGCGGTGATGGGCTGCAGTGTCGGTTCCGTCAAGGCGTACACCTCCCGGGGGCTGTCGGCGTTGAGCGGCAAGCTGGAGGGCCTGCGGTGAGTGGTCTGGAACCGGAGGAGCTCGCCCGCCTGCTCACCGAGGCGGTGGAGCCCATCCGGCCCTCGCCGGACGCTTACCGGCAGATCCGTGCCGGGATCGACCGTCGGCGCCGGTGGCGTCTGCCGCTGATGACGGCGGCCGGGATGGTCATGGCCGCGCTCATCGGGCTCGCCGTGGTGGCGCTGCGGCCCCCTCCGTCGAGCAACGAGCTCGTCGAGCCAGCCGTCCCGCCGCTCGTGACCGCACCCGTGACGGGGCCGAGCCGGACACCCGTCGCGCCCTCGACCGGCGGCACCGGCCGTTCTGCCAGGGCCGGCGGTGGGTCCGGAGGGGGAGCGGCGACCTGGTCGGCGACTACCCCGCCGACCGCCCTCCCGAGCACCAGCGTGTCCTCCCCGCCCGTCACGGCCGGTTCGTCAGCCAGTCCGACGACGGTGACCCAGGACAGCCCTCAGCTGCCGACGGCCGTCGTGAAGCCGGCGGTGGCGGGCGACGTCGACGGCGACGGCCGTTCCGACCAGGTGCGGGCGACCGGGAGCAAACTCGAGGTCGTGTTCTCCCGGGACGGAACTGTCGGGCAGGTCGACCTGGGCGCGATCGTGGTGCCCCTGCACTACACGGTCGTCGACATCGACGCCAACGGGTTCGGCGAGATCCTGGTGCAGACCACGTCGAGGAGCGGGATGGACAACTACGCGCTGGTGCGCTACGCCAGTCTCGACACGCTGGCCTCCGTCTCCCTGCCGGCTCAGCTCACCCTCGCCGCCGGAGTTCAGGGCAACGTCGGCGCCGGGTTCCGCTGCATGGACCGGGCCCTGCGGATCAACAGCGGGACCTCGACCGACGGTTCGCTGTTCACCGTGGCCACGACCATCCTGGCGCTGACCCCGGAGGGCCTGGCCGCCCAAGACAGCCGGTCCGACCAGGTACGCCTGCCGGCGGACCCGGCCACCTCGCCGTTCGTGGCAGCCTGCGGCCAGCTGTCCYGACGGTCCCTGTCAGGACGGTCCGCTTCTCCTGGCCGTCCCGCCGGTCCGGCTGGGTGCGCTTGTCCCTGAGAGGCCAGAATCGCGGCCGGGAATCTCAGACGTGACCAGGCTATTATATCAGCAACGGCCGTTCTCGAGGCCGTCGCCACGAGACGACGTCACCGCATGCCGCATGCCGCATGCCGGCGCCGTCCCGGTCCGAAGATCTTCCTGGAGATGAGGAGGCATCCATGCCTGGTTCCGTGATCGTGGCCGGAGTGCGGACACCGTTCGGGAAACTGTCGGGCGGGCTGAAGAGCTTCACCGCGACGGATCTCGGTGGCATCGCGATCTCGGGTGCCCTCGCGCGGGCCGGCCTGTCCGGCGACGCGGTCGATTATGTGATCATGGGGCATGTGATCCAGGCCGGTGCGGGTCAGATCACCGCCCGGCAGGCGGCGGTCRCCGCCGGCATCCCGCTGTCGGTGCCCGCCATCACGATCAACAAGGTCTGCCTGTCCGGCCTCGACGCGATCGCCCTGGCCGACACGTACATCTCCAGCGGGGAGTTCGACCTCGTCGTCGCCGGTGGGATGGAGTCCATGACCGGCGGCCCGCACCTGCTGCGCTCGCTGCGCTCCGGGGTGAAGTACGGCCGGGCCGAGCTGCTCGACGCCACCGAGCACGACGCGCTGTTCTGCGCCTTCGACCAGATCGCGATGGGGGCGAGCACCGAGCGGTACAACGCGGGGCTTGGCATCGGCCGGGCCGAGCAGGACGAGTTCGGCGCCCAGTCGCATCAGCGGGCCRCCGCCGCCACCAAGAACGGGCTGTTCGACGACGAGATCGTCCCGGTCGCGGTGCCGCAGCGCCGCGGCGAGCCGCTGGTCGTCAACCAGGACGAGAGCGTGCGTCCCGACACCACCGTCGAGGTGCTCGCGAAGCTGCGGCCGGCCTTCGACGGCAACGGCACGATCACCGCGGGTTCGTCGTCGCCGATCTCCGACGGCGCCGCCGCCGTCATCGTGGCGAGCCGGGCGAAGGCCGAACAGCTCGGCCTGCCGATCCTCGCGGAGGTCGGTCACCACGGCTTCGTGGCCGGTCCGGACACCTCCCTGCAGTCCCAGCCCTCGCGCGCCATCCTCGCGGCGCTGGCCAAGGAGCGGCTCACCCCGGCCGATCTCGACCTCGTCGAGATCAACGAGGCCTTCGCCGCGGTCGCGATCCAGTCCATGCGCGACCTCGKGATCGGCCCGGAGATCACCAACGTCAACGGCGGCGCGATCGCGATCGGTCACCCCGTCGGAGCCTCCGGTGCCCGGATCGCCCTGACCCTGGCCAACGAGCTGAAGCGCCGCGGCGGCGGGATCGGGGCCGCCGGTCTCTGCGGCGGCGGCGGCCAGGGAGACGCCTTGGTGCTGCGCGTTCCGGCGTGACGGCAGGCCTCGGGGAGGCTCCCGCGATGACCCGCATCGACGACCCCGCGACGCTGGCCGACGACCTGGTGCGGGAGCTTGGTCTCGAAGAACATCCCGAGGGCGGCTGGTACCGCCGGACCTGGGCCAGTCCCGACCAGATCGACGCACATGGCGGCAGGCGCCCCGTCATGACGTCCATCCTGTTCCTGCTGCGTCCGGGAGAGGTGTCCGGCTGGCATCGGGTGGCCTCGGCCGAGATCTGGCTCTGGCAGGGCGGCGGGGCCCTCGATCTCACTCTCGGCGGGCCGGGCCGGGCGCCGGTCGCCGCCGACCGGCGGATCCTCGGGCCCGATCTGGCCGCGGGCCAAGCGCCGCAGCTCGTCGTGCCGGCCGGCGAATGGCAGACCGCGGTCCCGCGCGATGGACAGCACGTCCTGGTCGGCTGCGTGGTGGCGCCTGRCTTCGACTTTCTGGACTTCGAGCTCTTCCCCGCATCAGGCGCCGTTCGGGGCGGCCCGGTCAGGTCAGCTCGGGGCGGTCATCGCGGTGGTGAGCGCGGCTGCCGCGGCGACTAGGGCGCCGGGATCCAGCGGGATCTTCAGGACGTCCACGGCGCCGGCTCGGCGCAGGTACGCCCGCTCGCGGGGGTCGGTGTCCTCGCTGAGGACCAGGGCCGGGATGACGCCGGCGGTCGGGTCCGCCGCGAGCTGGGCGAGCAGCTCGGCCGCGGTCGTGTCGGGCAGGTCCCGGTCGAGCAGGATGAACGCCGGCCGGGCCCCCCGCACCGCGTCGAGGGCGAGACCGGCGCGGGGAACGGTCACGGTGTCCGCAGCCAGGAAATCGGTGAGGGTCTCGGCGACCAGGGAACGCAGGGCGGGATCGCCACTGACGTGCACGACCCGCAGGCCGCCGGGTGTGGGAGGACGGCCGAGGGTGACCGTGCCGGACTCGCCGGAGCGACCTGGGAGGCCACCGTAACTGCCCACGAACCCGCTGTCATCATCGAGATCCTCGAAACGCAGGTCGACCGCGTCGAGCACGACGGCGAACACGCTTCCCACGCCGTACCGGCTGGCGACGGTAAGCACCCCGCCCATCGCCGTGACCAGGGCGTGGGACAGCGCGAGGCCCAGCCCGCTGCCCTCGATTCCGCTGCGCTCGGCGCCGAGGCGCTCGAAGGGCCGGAACAGTCGGTCGATCGCCCGGGGGGAGAGCCCCGCGCCGTCGTCCTCGACCTCGATACGGATCCGCGAGCCGGTGATGGGCACGATGCCGACGCGCACGCTGCCGCCCTCCCGGCCGTACTTCAGCGCGTTACCGACAAGGTTGAGCAGGACCTGCCACAGGCGGCGGCGGTCCGCGTCGGCGACGAGCGGCAGCGCCGGATGGATCACCCGCCGGATGCTGCGCTGCGCCGCGAGCGGTTCGACGAGCTCCACCACGCCCTGGACGATGTCGAGGACGTTGACCGGCCCCTTGTTGATGTCCCCCCGGCCCGCGCGGAGCCTGGCCAGGTCCAGCACGTCATCGATCAACGCCTGCATGTGGCGGCCACCGGTGATGATCCGCTCGACGTCGTCGTGGAGGTCGGGGGTGAGCGGTTCGAGTTCCAGCAGCTGCGCGAAGCCCAGCATGGCGTTCAGCGGGGTCCGCAGTTCGTGGCCGAGCCGGGCGATCAGTTCGTCCTTGGCCCGTGACTCGTTCTCGGCGACCTCGCGGGCGCGCTGGTCGCTGGTGTCCCGAGCGACGACGACCAGCCCGCCCTCCGGGTCGACCCGGACCGTCACGTGATGGGGCACGGTGGCCCCGGCCAGGTCGACGAGTCCCACCGAGCCACGCCACTGCCCGGTCCGCCCCAGCGCGGCCGTCACCGCCTCACCGAGAGCGAGGCGGAACGCGGGATCGACGACGTCGACAAGATCGCGCAGATGGGGGACGCGGGGAACCCGGTCACCGAGGAAGGCACGGGCGGCGGCACCCATGTCGGTGACACGACCATCCGTGCCGACGACCACAGCCAGGTCCGTCAGCGCGTCGAGCAAGATGCGTGACCCCACCTACGCCTCATTATCCGTCTTCTTCCACCCCACGGCGGGCAATGGTAGGGCGTACCGTCAGAGACCGTTGTTCCGGGTTTRCTCAACTGGATCGCCGGCCGGTTTTCTGGCGACGTTTCGTGACATGCAAATAGCTTACCGACGACCTCGGTGCGTCGGCGTAGCAGGGTAGTGGCCCTGCGTTGTTCGATGCGCGGTGAGCGGACTGTCGTGATAAGTCTGACCGCATGCTTGTTGCCTTCAGTGTCACGCCCATCGGTCAGGGCGAGGGGGTCGCGGATCTGGTCGCCGAGGCGGTCCGGATAGTGCGGGCCAGTGGGCTGCCCCATGAGACGACCGCCATGTTCACCACGATCGAAGGCGAGTGGGACGAGGTGATGGACGTCGTCCGCCGGGCCACCGAGGCGGTCTCGGCCCGTGCTGGCCGGGTGAGTCTGGTGCTGAAGGCCGATCTTCGCCCGGGAGTCACCGACGCTCTGCACACGAAGGTCGCCGCGATCGACCGGTTGCTGGCCGGGGGCGAGACCGGCGCGGACGCCACTGATCGTTGACCGCGGCCGGCGGGCAACGGCCCGCGGCCCGCGGCCCGCCGGCCCGGATTGGGCGTCTGTGTCCGACCCCGGGCGAGGCGGACATGAGGACCGGAAAAGTCGTCCGGTGCCGAGCCCACTGACCGCGACCAGATGCCACGATGGAGGCATGCAACGTAGGCCACCAGTCCCATCCAGATCGCCGCGCGGTGCGGGAGGCGCGGGACGTCTGCCCGAAAGCCTCGGCGGTCTGCGCCTCGCCGGCGCCGTCCCGCTCGACCCCAAGCCGGCGACCCCGCCTCCCCCCGCCAGCAGCGCCGCCACGGCCGCGCCGGACGCCCGTCCCGGCGCGCCAGCCGGGCCCGTGGTCATCGACGTCACCGAGGCGAGCTTCGCCACCGACGTGGTCAGCCGGTCGATGCAGGTTCCCGTAGTGCTGGACTTCTGGGCCTCCTGGTGCGGCCCGTGCAAGCAGCTCAGCCCGATCCTGGAGAAGCTCGCCGCGGCGGACGGCGGCCGGTGGATCCTCGCCAAGATCGACGTCGACGCGAACCCGGGCCTCGCGCAGGCCGCCGACGTGCAGGGCATCCCCGCGGTGAAGGCGGTGATCGGCGGGCGGATCATCGGAGAGTTCACCGGCGCCGTGCCCGAACGGGAGGTGCGGAGCTGGCTCGATCAGCTGCTCTCCCTGGTCGGCGAGGCGATGGGCGCAGTCCCGGGCGCGGCAGCCGCGGGCGGCCCCGCCCGTGACCCACATGTGGCGGCGGCCGAGGCGGCGCTTGCCCGTGGCGACTTCGACACCGCGGTCGAGTCCTACCGCATCCGGCTCACCGAGGCGCCCGCGGATCCCGAGGCCCTGACCGGGCTCGCGCGGGCCGAACTGCTGCGCCGGGTGCATGGGTACGATCCGGTGGACGTCCGCAACCGGCTGGTGGCGAATCCGGACGACGTCGAGGCCGCGGTTGCCGCGGCCGACCTGGGCATCGCGCAGGGAGACGTGGCCGGGGCCCTCGCTGGTCTCGTCGAGGTCGTCCGCCGGACGGCGGGACCGGAGCGGGAAAGGGTCCGAGCGCACCTCGTCGGGCTGTTCCAGGCGTTGGGTGACGAGGAGCCCGCGGTGGCCCCGGCTCGACGCTCCCTGGCAGCCGCTCTCTTCTGAGGACGCGGCAGTCGAGTTGTGGGGAGCCAGTGCACGGTCCAGGGACCGCGGACCGTGCTCAGATCCCCACATTCACCGGCTGAAGGCGAGCTGACGGAGGCCCCGTACGGCGCCCTGGGCCAGGGGTCCCCGCACTGCGGCGAAGCCCCGATGGCTATCCCAGGAGGCTATCCCAGGAGGGTCGCCGAAGGCGAGCTGACGGAGGCCCCGTACGGCGCCCTGGGCCAGGGGTCCCCGCACTGCGGCGAAGCCCCGATGGCTATCCCAGGAGGCTATCCCAGGAGGGTCGCCGAAGGCGAGCTGACGGAGGCCCCGTACGGCGCCCTGGGCCAGGGGTCCCCGCACTGCGGCGAAGCCGCCGTGCGGGGGAAGGCACTAGGCGGGGGAGAGCCAGATGGCCCCGAGAGGCGGCAGCGTCAGGGTTGCTGAGGCGTCGAGACCGTGATGCGGCTCCTCGACAGCCTGGACCGAGCCGAGATTGCCGATGTTGCCGCCGCCGTAGCGGTACCCGTCGGTGTTGAGTATCTCGCGCCAGCGGCCGGGGAACGGCAGCCCGATGCGGTAGCCCTCGTGCCCGATGCCGGCGAAGTTGGTGACGCAGGCCAGCACGCCGCCCGCCGGGTCCTCGCCCGACCACCGCAGGAACGAGAAGACGTTGTTCTCCGCGTCGTTCGCGTCGATCCAGGAGAAGCCCGCCGGGTCGGCGTCGTGTTGGTACAGGGCCGGGACCGTCCGGTAGAGACCGTTCAGGTCGCGCACGAGGTCCGCGACACCGGCGTGGGCGGGATCGTCCAGCAGGGGCCATTCGAGGGACGCGGACTCGTTCCACTCGTTGTCCTGGGCGAACTCGCAGCCCATGAAGAGCAGCTTCTTGCCGGGATGCGCCCACATGTAGGCGAGCAGCGCCCGCAGGTTCGCGAGCTGTGCCCAGCGGTCGCCGGGCATCTTGCGTAGCAGTGAACCTTTGCCGTGGACCACCTCGTCGTGGCTGAACGGCAGGATGAAGTTCTCCGAGTAGGCGTACACCATCGAAAAGGTCATCTGATGGTGGTGGTACATGCGGTGGATCGGCAGCCGGGAGTTGTAGTCGAGGGTGTCGTGCATCCACCCCATGTTCCATTTGAAGCCGAAGCCCAGGCCGCCGAGGTGGGTGGGGCGGGTGACCCCGGGCCACGCGGTCGACTCCTCCGCGATCATCATTGCGCCCGGGAAACGGCGGTAGACGGTGGCGTTGGTCTCCTGCAGGAACGAGACGGCGTCGAGGTTTTCCCGGCCGCCGTGGATGTTGGGCAGCCAGCCGCCCTCCGGCCGGGAGTAGTCGAGGTACAGCATCGAGGCGACCGCGTCGACGCGTAGCCCGTCGATGTGGAATTCCTCGAACCAGTACAGGGCGTTTGCCACGAGGAAGTTGCGTACCTCGGGGCGGCCCAGATCGAAGACGTAGGTACCCCAGTCGGGCTGTTCACCGCGGCGTGGATCGGGATGTTCGTACAGGGGGGTGCCGTCGAAGCGKCCCAGCGCCCAGGTGTCCCGGGGGAAGTGCGCCGGCACCCAGTCGACGATCACCCCGATGCCGGCGCGGTGCAGCGTGTCCACAAGGTGGCGGAACTCGTCGGGGCTGCCGAAGCGGGCCGTCGGGGCGTAGTAGGCCGACACCTGGTAGCCCCAGGAGCCGCCGAAGGGATGCTCGGCCACGGGCAGCATCTCCACGTGGGTGAAGCCGTTCTCGACGACGTACGCGGTCAGTTCCTCAGCGAGCTCCCGATAGGACAACCCGCGCCGCCAGGAGCCCAGGTGGACCTCGTAGACGCTCACCGGCTCGGTGCGCCAGGCCGTCCGGGCCCGCCGGTCGAGCCACGCGCCGTCGTTCCAGGTGAAGTCGGAGGCGAACACCACGCTCGCGGTGGCCGGCGGCACCTCGGTGTGGAACGCCAGCGGATCCGCCTTCTGCCGCCAGATCCCGTCGAAGCCGAGGATCTCGTACTTGTACCGGGCGCCGGTGCCGGCGCCGGGGACGAACAGCTCCCAGATCCCGGAGCGGCCGAGCGAGCGCATCGGGAAGGCACGCCCGTCCCAGAAGTCGAAATCGCCGACGAGCCGCACTCCCCGCGCGGAGGGGGCCCACACGGCGAAGCTGACCCCGGTGACTGTGGCGCCGCCCGGCGTCGTCAGCGCGCGCGGATGCGCCCCGAGCACCTTCCAGAGCTGTTCGTGCCGGCCCTCGATGATCAGATGGAGGTCCATCTCACCGAGGGTGGGCAGGTGCCGGTAGGGGTCGTCGATGAGGTACGGGCCGTCCGGGTAGGTCACCTCGATGCGGTAGTCGGGCAGCATTCCCGGCACGGCCACTCCGAACACCCCGCCGCTGTGCAGCCGGGTGGCCGGGTAGCGGGCCGGCCCGACGAGGACGGTCACGGCCCTCGCATCGGGGCGCAGCACCCGGACGACCGTGGCGTCGCTCCCGGGATGCGGGTGCGCCCCGAGCAGCGCGTGCGGGTCGTGATGCGCCCCGCTGACCAACCGCTCCAGGTCGTCGTAGGGCAGGTCGACCGAGACCGCGGGCGCAACCGCGGGCGGGTCTGCGGGCAGGGCCGATGGTGGGGCCGATGGTGGGGCCGATGGCACGGCGGGATCGTCGGCGGTCTGTCCAGGCTGGGCGCTGGCGGACGATGCGTCGCGGTCCGCCAGCGCCACCCGGCCACCGCCGTTGCGGACGGCGGTGGCCGCCCCTCGGGGGTTCGGTCGGTCGGGGGCGAGCCCGGTGGCCAGGCGTCCCGTCCGCGCCGTGCCGTTGTTGACGTCGCCGTTGTTCACTGGGACACCCCTGCCTCTCTGCGCGGTGATTTTTCGGGTCTTCTGTCGGGTCTTCTGGCTGATCCGCGTCCGGGTGCCGGCACCGCTGCCGGGCGGCCGCCACGGCCCGGGCCGGGCCGTGGCTTACCCCGCCGACGGGCTGGACCGGGTCAGTCGTTCCACCGAGGACAGCGGGATCCCGATCCACCCCGGTCGGTGGCGGGCCTCGTACAGGATCTCGTACACGGCCTTGTCGAGCTCGAACGCACGCAGCACCACGGCATCCGCACGAGGATCGCGGCCGGCCGCGGCACCGTAGCCCCGGCAGAACGCCTCCCGGTTGCGATCTGCCCACTCCTGGGCGCGGTAGGCCAACGACGGCTCGTCACCGCGTTCGAGCAGCATCGACYGGGCCGCGTAGTCGAACGAGCGCAGCATCCCGGCGACGTCGCGCAGCGGCGATTCCAGCCCCACACGGTCGGCGACCGGGCGGACTGGCTCCCCCTCGAAGTCGAACAGCACCCAGCCCGAGTCGACCCGCAGGACCTGACCCAGGTGCAGATCGCCGTGTAGCCGTTGGAAGGGCCGGGGATGGACGGCCTGCGCCGACGCCCCCGTCACCTCGTCGTAGCTCTTGCGGATCGCCGCCTCGAAGGGACGCAGCTCGGCGACGGCCTCGACCGCCGCATCCAGCCGGCCATGCAGGTAGGTCACCAGGGAGCGCAGGGCATCGGCGGTCGCGGGCCTCGTCGGCAGCGTCCGGGCGAGGTCGGCGTGCACCTCGGCGGTGGCGGTACCCAGCCGCTCGGCCTCCGCGGCGAAGTCGCCGCCGACCTCGTCGGCGTGCAGGTCGGCCTCGGCGTACAGGTCGCGCACGCTGGCCAGCGCCAGTCGCCAGCCCTCGGTACCGCTGCGCAGGTACTCCTGGAGGAATCCGAAGGTGGTCGGTGTCCCGTCGACACGGCCGGAGTACCAGGCGACGGGGCGGGCCACGTGTGTGCTGCCCGCCTCCGCCAGCGCCCGGGTCACCTCCAGATCGGGGTTGACGCCCGGCCAGAGCCGCCGGAACACCTTGAGGATGTAGGCGTCGCCGTAGACGATCGAGGTGTTGGACTGCTCGGCGCCGACGGCGTGGGCGGGCAGGATGTCCAGTGGTTCCAGCGCCTCGGCGACGAGGCCGTCGCGGTGTGTCGACCGGCGGAGGAAACTCAGCAGGGCCGAGCTGCCATCGGGGTCGTGCAGGCCGTCGTAGACCAGGCCGCCGGCACTCTCGCCGATCAGGAAGCCCTCGTGGCCGAAGGGCGCGTCCGAGCGGATGACCACCGGAACCTGGTAATGGTCCGACGGACCGTGGTCGTAGTCGACGTCAACGACGAGCAGCCGTAGCGGTTCGAAGACCATGACGTCGTGACGGATCCGCAGGCCGCCCCCGGATCTGCCCTTCCCGGCGAACCAGCGCTGCCGGGGGAGCCACTCGCGCAACAGGCCGGTCAGTTCCGCGTGGTGGTCACCCATCATCGACCTCCCGGTGCCCGTCCTCAACGATCATTATGCCAGCTAACCTAACGTCCACTGCCTCCATAGCAGCCTTTTGCCCGACCCGGGCCGGGCCGCACGTCGTTCAGGCGGTTCCAGTGCTCCTTGGCTGTTCCTTGCCCGACCGCCCCGACGGCCTCCGTTGCCCCGGTCCGCCCAACGCGGCTAGGGGGTGAATTCCCCCGGTCTGGTCACCGCGAACCAGTAATGTCCGTGACCTGGCAGTGTCAGCAGGTAGGGAAGCTCGCCGATCGGCGGGAAGTGCACCCGGCCGAGCAGCTCCACCGGAACCATTCCCTCGAAACGACGCAGATCGAGCTCCACCGGCTGGGCGAAGCGGGACAGATTCGCGACGCACAGGACCCGGTCGTCGCCGAACTCGCGGACGAAGGCGAAGATCGAGGGATTGGACGCGCCGAGCTCGGTGTAGTCGCCGAGCCCGAAGACCGGATGACGCTTGCGTACCTCGATCATCCGCTTGGTCCAGGCCAGGAACGAGGTCGGCATGCGCTGTCCGGCCTCGACGTTCAGGGCCTGATAACCGTAGACCGGATCCATGATCAGGGGAAGGTACAGTCGGGCCGGGTCCGCGGTGGAGAAACCGGCGTTACGATCCGGTGACCACTGCATCGGAGTCCGGACGCTGTCCCGGTCGCCCAGGTAGATGTTGTCGCCCATCCCGATCTCGTCGCCGTAGTACAGCACTGGCGAGCCGGGCAGCGAGAGCAGGAGCGCGGTGWACAGCTCCATCTGGTCACGGCTGTTGTCCAGCAGCGGCGCCAGCCGGCGACGAATGCCGATGTTGGCTTTCATACGCGGATCTTTCGCGTATTCGGCCCACATGTAGTCCCGTTCCTCGTCGGTCACCATTTCGAGCGTCAGCTCGTCGTGGTTGCGCAGGAAGATGCCCCACTGGCAGTTCGGCGGGATCTGGGGTGTCTGAGCAAGAATTTCCGAGATTGGGTAGCGGGACTCCCGCCGGACCGCCATGAAGATGCGCGGCATCAACGGGAAGTGGAACGCCATGTGGCACTCGTCGTCGTTGCCGAAGTACTCGACGACGTCGGAGGGCCACTGGTTTGCCTCGGCGAGCAGCACCCGGTCGGCGTACTTGGCGTCGACCTCCTTGCGGACCCGCTTGAGGTACTCGTGGGTCTCCGGCAGGTTCTCGCCGTTGGTGTTCTCCCGGACATAGAGGTAGGGGACCGCGTCGAGCCGGAACCCGTCGATGCCGAGATCGAGCCAGAAGCGCAGAACCTCCAGCATCGCCTCCTGGACCTCGGGGTTGTCATAGTTCAGGTCGGGCTGGTGGGAGAAGAAACGGTGCCAGTAGTACTGACCGCGGACCGGATCCCACGACCAGTTCGACTTCTCGGTGTCCACGAAGATGATCCGGGCGTCCGGGTACAGCTCGTCGCTGTCGGACCAGACGTAGAAGTCCCCGAACGGCCCGTCGGGGTCGGAGCGGGACGCCTGGAACCAGGGATGGGCGTCCGAGGTGTGGTTCATCACCAGATCCGCGATGATCCGGRTGCCCCGGCGGTGGGCCTCGTCAACCAGGCTAACGAAGTCGCCGAGGTCACCGAATTCCGGCAGGATCTGAAAGTAGTCACTGATGTCGTAGCCGCCGTCACGCAACGGCGAGGAGTAGATCGGTAGCAGCCACAGACAGTCGACACCGAGCCACTCCAGGTAGTCGAGCCTGGAGATCAGGCCGCGAATGTCCCCCGTGCCGTCGCCGTTGGAGTCCGCGAAGCCGCGGATGAGCACCTCGTAGAACACGGCTCGCTTGAACCAGTGTGGGTCGCGTAAAGTCCCCCCGACCGGCATGGCGGGGGCCGGGCCGGGGGTGTGGTCKCCGATCGGTTCGCTGAGAGGCTCAGAATCCATCACGACCGGGCCCRCACAGCGAAGACGTGCGCGGGCTCGACCGCCGGGTCCAGCCGCACGTAGTTCTGCTTGCCCCACGCGTAGGTGGCACCAGTGATCTCATCGGTGACCTCGAAGGAGTCTTCCCAGCCGAGGCCGAGGGCCGGCATGTCGAGCCGCACGGTGGTCTCCCGGGGAGCGTGCGGGTCGAGGTTGACGACGATGAGCACGGTGTCGGCGGCGGCCGTGTCCCCGGGATCCGTGCCGTCCGCCCGCAGGGAGTCCACCCGCTTGGAGAAGACCATGATCTCGTCCCCGTCGGCATGGTGGAAGTGCAGGTTGCGCAACCACTGCAGGGCGGGGTGGGCACGGYGGATCTGGTTGAGTCTGGTCAGGTACGGCGCGAGCGACTGGCCCGCACGCTCCGCCGCGKCCCAGTCGCGTGGCCGGTACTGGTACTTCTCGGAGTCCAGGTACTCCTCGCTGCCCGGTCGGACCGKGGTGTTCTCGCGCAACTCGTACCCGGAGTAGACGCCCCAGGTCGGTGACAGCGTCGCAGCGAGCACCGCCCGGATCCGGAACGCCGCCGGGCCGCCGTGCTGCAGGTACTCCGGCAGGATGTCCGGGGTGTTGACGAAGAAGTTCGGCCGCATGTAGTGCGCGGCCGACACCAGTTCGCGCGCGTACTTCTCGAGCTCCCACTTCGTGTTGCGCCAGGTGAAATAGGTATATGACTGGGTGAAACCGACCTTGGCGAGCGTGTGCATCATCGCCGGCCGGGTGAATGCCTCCGCGAGGAAGAGCACATCTGGTTCGGTCGACTTCACCTGGGCGATGAGCCATTCCCAGAACTCGACGGGCTTTGTATGCGGATTATCGACACGGAAGATTCGTACTCCGTGTGCAGTCCAGTACCGGACGACGCGCAGGATCTCCTGATAGAGCCCGGTCGGGTCGGCGTCGAAGTTCAGCGGATAGATGTCCTGGTACTTCTTCGGCGGATTCTCCGCGTAGGCGATGGAGCCGTCACTACGCACGACGAACCACTCCGGGTGATGCTTCGCCCATGGATGGTCCGGCGCGCACTGCAGGGCGAGGTCCAGCGCGATCTCCATGCCCAGCGAGCGTGCCCGGGCGACGAACAGGTCGAAGTCGTCGATCGTGCCGAGGTCGGGATGCACGGCGTCGTGGCCGCCGTGTTCGCTGCCGATGGCCCACGGCGAGCCGGGGTCCGTCGGACCGGGGGTGAGGGTGTTGTTGGGACCCTTGCGGTTGACCTCGCCGATCGGATGGATCGGCGGCAGGTACACCACGTCGAAGCCCATCGCCGCGACCGCGGGCAGGCGTTCGGCCGCGGTGAGGAAGGTCCCGGACCGGGGCGGGTCGAGGCTCGCGCCCTCCGAGCGCGGGAACATCTCGTACCAGCTGCCGTAGAGGGCGCGCCGACGATCCACCCACAGCCGGTACAGCGGTGAGCGGGTCACCAGTTCGCGCAGCGGACAGGCGTCCAGCAGGCTCACCAGCTGGKGATCGAGGGCCGCGGCGATCCGGTCGCGGGGGTCGGTGCAGTCGTCGTCGCGCAGCGCGGCCACGGCGAGAGCGATCTCCGCCCGGCGCGGTTCGGGGACTGCGGGCAGGGCCCGCAGCAGCAGGCGCGCACCGTCCTCGAAGTCCACCGCGAGTTCGTCCGTGCTCTGGCCCGCGCCGACCTTGAGGGCAATACCGTGCCGCCAGGTGGCGACCGGATCGGCCCACGCCTCGACCCGATATCCCCACAGGCCTTCGGTCCCGGCGGTGATCTCCGCCTCATAACGGTCGGTACCGGGGCCGGCGGAGCGCATCCGGATGAACGGAGTTCCCTGCCCGTCGGGACCTGACAGCACGACGTTCGCGCCGATGAGGTCATGACCCTCGCGGAACACCGTTGCACCGACGGTGAGAATTTCGCCCGCGACCGCCCGCGCCGGCCACTGGCCACACGAGACGGTCGGTGTCACATCGGAGACGACAACCCGGCCTACTGAACGTCCGATCATCATGACGACCTTATCCAGACGAACCACACCTCAATGGTCCGCCCTGTACGTGGCGATTGGCGACACCTCTGTGTGAACTGCCCGCGACCATCGCATGGGCGATTGTTGTCGTTGGGATGGGTCKGTCCGTCCCGCCCGGATGGCCCGCGCTGAAGGCAATGTTCCCCAGTTGCGGCCCTGTCGAACGTCCGAACCTCCTCTGTTGCGGTGCTCCGGGTGCGGGGTCGAGGTCGGAGCGTCACCGGGGTCCCGGCGGCGGACGCCCGGCGCATTCCGGAATCATTGTGGTGATGTTGTGTGATGGGGTCGGGGTGGCTCGGGTGGTGTTCCGCCGCGGTTGCCGGSGCGTAAAGGGGTGGCCCGATCGTGGCGGGCGGGCGGCACCGGGACGATTCGGGCGCAGCCGGCGCGGCTACGGGGCGGTGTGGCACCGGCTGCGGGAACCTCGTGGCCCACTCGTTCGTCCCGCAGGGCACAGTACTCCGGCCACGTGGCCTTCGTGGGCGGAGAGTCACTGTGGCGTTCACGCCGCGCAGTAGGCTGCCGGCGCCCGGGGACACCCGGGGACACCCGGGGACACCCGGGGCGCACCTCGCCCCGGGTCGCCGGCTTCCGCGGGGGCCGCTCGAGCGGCCCCCGAAACATCTGAACGGCAGCAACATCTGAACGGCAGCAACATCTGAACGGCAGC
>NZ_MOMD01000035.1:0-39817 GCF_001983015.1 Frankia sp. CcI156 | reverse complement strand
AACATCTGAACGGCAGCAACATCTGAACGGCAGCAACATCTGAACGGCAGCCCTTTCGAACAACGCACAGCAGGAGGAGCAGTGGGAGTCAGCCTCAGCAAGGGCGGCAACGTGTCGCTGACCAAGGAGGCGCCCGGACTCACCAACATCCTGGTCGGRCTCGGCTGGGACGTTCGGAGCACAACCGGCGCGGACTTCGACCTGGACGCGAGCGCCATCGCGTGCCGGGCCGACGGCAAGGTCGTGTCGGACGGGCACTTCGTCTTCTTCAACAACCTCAAGAGCCCCGACGGTGCGATCGAGCACCAGGGCGACAACCTGACCGGCGAGGGTGAGGGCGACGACGAGGCCATCACGGTGAACCTCACATCCCTGCCGGCGGAGATTGACAAGATCGTCTTCCCGGTTTCGATCTATGACGCGGACTCGCGGCAGCAGAACTTCGGCCAGGTCCGCAACGCCTTCATCCGGATCGTCAACGGCGCCGGCGGCAGCGAGATCGCCCGCTATGACCTCACCGAGGACGCCTCCACCGAGACGGCCATGGTGTTCGGCGAGGTCTACCGGCACGGCGCGGACTGGAAGTTCCGAGCCGTCGGACAGGGCTACGCCTCGGGTCTGGCCGGGATCGCGCGCGACTTCGGCGTCAACGTCTGAACCCCGGATACGTCTGAACCCCGGATGCGCAGTCGGGCTCGGTCAGGCGACCGGGTCCGACCGGGTCACTGGGTCTGACCGGGTCACTGGGTCTGACCGGGTCACTGGGTCTGACCGGGTCACTGGGTCCGACCGGGTCCGACCGGGTCACTGGGTCCGACCGCGCCGGCCGGCGCGGTAATGACCAGATGCTATGGGTCCGGTCGTGTGTGGGTGACATGTACAGGTAGAGCGATACACATCGGGTGTAGCACTTTTGTCAGGTCGTGCCCACCAGACGAGCAGTTACGATGCCGACGACCGCCGCACCGGGCCAGCAGGCCGCGGGACGACGCGGTCTCCGGCGATGCTTGAGCGATGCGGGATCCGACGGACCGCGGATCCGCCCGCGCGGCGCGGCCGGGGTCTGGCGACCGGTCCGGGAGGGTGTTGGTAGGCGTGCACGCCTTGCGAATCTTCGGATGGTCCTTGGCGATCACCGTTATCGGGGTGGCCGCGGCGGGGGTGATCGGTGGCCCCAGGAACGCGGCGCTCGTCGCGATCCTCGCGGTGCTCGAGATCAGTTTGTCCTTCGACAACGCCGTCATCAACGCGACGATCCTCGGCCGGATGAGCCAGTTCTGGCAGAGGATCTTCCTGACGCTCGGCATCCTGATCGCGGTGTTTGGCATGCGTCTGATCTTCCCGATCGCCATCGTGGCGCTGACCGCGCATCTCGGTCCGCTCGAGGTCTTCGACCTGGCGCTGAACGACGGTGCCCGGTACGCGGAGAAACTGGGTRACGCGCATCCGGCCATCGCCGCGTTCGGCGGGATCTTCCTGTTCATGCTGTTCCTGGACTTCCTGTTCGACCCCGAACGGGAGATCCAGTGGATCAAGAAGCTGGAGGAGCCGCTGCGCAGGGCGGGCCAGCTCGATGTGGTTCCGATCGTGCTTGGGCTCATCGCCCTGCTGGTGGTCGGCCAGGCCTTCGCCGGCGACCACCAGCAGCAGGTGCTGCTCTCCGGGGTGGCGGGGCTCGCGACCTATCTGGGCGTGCGGGGACTCGGCGAGTTCTTCGAGGCCCGCGGTGTGGGCGCCGAGGACGATGACGACGATTCCGTCGCCGAGTCGGCAGGCTTGGCCCCGGTCCGGTCGAACGGTACCGGCGGCCCRCCGAAGTTGGTGCTCGCCACCGGCAAGGCCGCCGCGTTCCTCTTCCTCTACCTCGAGGTCATCGACGCGTCGTTCTCGTTCGACGGAGTCGTCGGCGCCTTCGCGATCTCCCAGAACATCTTCGTCATCGCGGCCGGTCTCGGGATCGGCGCGATGTACATCCGGTCCCTGACCGTCTACCTGGTCCGGCGGGGCACTCTCGGCGAGTACATCTACCTCGAGCACGGTGCCCACTATGCGATCGGGGCGCTGGCCATCATCCTGGCCATCTCGATCGAGACCGAGGTTCCGGAGATCGTCACCGGTCTCATCGGGGTGGCCTTCATCGGTCTGTCGCTGCTGTCCTCCATCCGCCACCGGTCCGCCGAGCGCGGTTTGGCGGGTGCCGGGTCCGTCCCGGGCGAGGACGAGGGCGGCCCGGGGCAGCCACGAGAGGCCGTCGGCGCCCCGATGTAGCGGCCGTGCGCCGGGCGGCGACAGCCGGCCGGCGCACCGGGCCTGGGTGGCCGGTCTGGAGAGCGCCGCCGCGGATGTGACATCGTCGGGTACTGGCGTCCGATCCTGCCAGGCGATGATCACCTGATCATGGATGACACCCAGCTACCGCGAGGGAGCGGATCATGGGCATCGACTACAGCAAACGTCCCGCCACACCGGCGGCCGGTTCCGGCCCGGTCTCGCTGAGCAAGGTGACACTGACGAAATCCGCGCCGACCGTCTCGCTGAGCAAGCAGGGTGGTGGCGGGCGGCTGCACGTGAACCTCAACTGGAACCAGCAGCCGGGCGGCGGCCAGCAGAAGGGCGGCTTCCTCAAGCGGGTGCTGGGCGCCGCGGGCGGCGGCATTGATCTCGACCTCGCCGCGTTGTTCGAGCTCTCCGACGGCCGTGCGGGTGTGGTCCAGGCCTTGGGTGATGCGTTCGGCTCCTTCACGGATCCCCCCTTCATCAACCTCGACGCGGACGACCGCACGGGCGCCGCGGTCGGTGGCGAGAACCTGTACGTGAACCTCGCCGCCATCTCCCAGATCCGCCGCATCCTCGTGTTCGCCTTCATCTACGAGGGGGTGGCCTCGTTCGACCAGGCCGACGCGGTGGTCACCCTGACTCCGGCGCAGGGTGCCCCGATCGAGGTCCGGCTGGACGAGCAGGCCGGTGGCGCCCGGATGTGCGCCATCGCCCTGCTGACCAACACCGGCAACGACTTCAAGGTCAGCCGGGAGGTCCGCTACGTCAGCGGTCACCGCGAGCTCGACGAGGCCTACGGCTGGGGCCTGAACTGGACTGCCGGCCGCAAGTGACGCCGGTAGTCCGCGATGAGCCATCCGGTCCCGCCGCCCGTCGGCGAGGAGGATCGATACTCGATGTTCCAGCCACGTCGCGAGCCCTCGCCCGAGCAGGCGCGCGCCGACCGTGCGAGCTGCGACCAGCGGGCCCACCCCGGGCACCGATCTCATCCTGATCGTGACCCGGCTTCCGGGCGAGGCCGGGAGCGGCCCGGACGATACTCCGCCGATGATCGCGGCGGGCCGGTGACCGGCGCCGATCCGGGCCAGGCCGACCCGGCGTACGCCGGTCCTTCGCGGGCGGCCGGCTGGGAACAGGGCCGGAGAGGGCAGGTTCCGGTGGACGCCCATCCGCCGAGAGAGGACCGGTTCCCGGGACGGAACGCCCCGGCATGGTCCCCCTCGCAGCCAAGCCACGGCGGGTCGAGTRGCTACGGGGACCATGCCGGATCGGGGTATGGGGCGCGGGAGGAGCACCGCTCCGTCGCGGGCTCTCGGGGCGCGCCCGCGTACGAGGCGACCGATCCGCGCGAGGCCGATGACCTGCCGGAGGCTGAGTGGCGCGAGACCGGTCCCGAGGCCGGGGACCGCGGGGCGGGTGGCCCTGAGGACATCCGGCCTGATGAGGTCCGGCCTGATGAGRTCCGGCCTGATGAGGTCYGGCCTGATGAGGTCTGGCCTGATGAGGTCCGGCCCGACGAGGTCCGGCCCGACGAGCCGGAGTCGGCCGTGGCATCCGAGCGCGCCGAGCACGCCGGACCGGCGACGCCGACACGGTCTCCGACGGGCCCGGATCAACGGGATGCGGAGCGCGGCCCGGTCGACCATGGCGGCACCGCGGCTCAGGATGATCAGGTTCCTCAGGACGGTTCGGCGGATCAGGACTGCCCCGTGGACCGTCCGGGCCCTGACGGCGGCGGGACGGATCTGGTGGGTTCGATCGGTGCTGTCCAGGCGGTGGCGCTGGAACGCCTCGCGAGYCGCGTTGACGAACTGGCCCGGCTACGGCGTCACGATACCCAACTCGTGGACCGATTGCATGCCGAGAATGCCCGGCTACGTAGTGGTGAGCTTACCGAAGCCATGGCCCCCCTTCTGCGGGGGTTGATTCGACTTCATGATCAAATGGGTAGCCTGGGGGCCGACGATCCGCAGAGTGTCGCCGGCATCCTGCGTAAGCAGCTGCTCCAGGTGCTCGATGTCGCTGTGGACGTCCGCCCGTACACGGCGGTGCCGGGCGGGACCTTCGACCCGGCGCGGCACCTGGGGGTGCGTCGGGTGCCGACGGACGACCCGGGACGGGACGGGACGATCGCTCGTACCGTTCGTCCKGGTTTCGTCCGCGGCGAGACCACGGTCGTCCGACCGGCGGAGACCGAGGTCTACCGATCGCGCTGAGCCGCGGAGGTACGAGGCTTGTGAAGGGAAGAATTAGACGGTGGCARGCACCAAGGTGTTCGGGATCGACCTGGGCACGACCTACTCCTGCATTGCCCAGGTCGACGAGTACGGCCGACCGGAAGTGATCCGCAACATCGAGTCCCAGCCGACGACGCCTTCGGTCGTCCTGTTCGACACTGGGGCGGAGGGCCCAACCTCTTTCGTGGTGGGAACCCAGGCCAAGCGCCAGGCTCGCATCCGTCCCGACGACGTCGCCCGGCTGGTCAAGCGGCACATGGGCGCGTCGGACTGGCGGTTCGTGGCGCATGACGAGGAGTACAGCGCCGCCGCGGTGTCGAGCCTGGTGCTCAAGGCGCTCGCCGCGGATGCCGAACGCGCGACCAGTGTCCCGGTCACCGATGTAGTGATCACCGTGCCCGCGTACTTCGGTGACGAGGAGCGCAAGGCGACGAAGCTGGCCGGCGAGCTCGCCGGCCTCAACGTGGTCGACATCATCAACGAGCCGACCGCCGCCGCCTTCGCCTACGGATTCGGCCAGGACGGGGCCGAGGAGTCGACCGTGCTGGTCTACGACCTCGGCGGTGGCACGTTCGACACCACGGTCATCAGGCTGAGCGAGGGCGCGATCACCGTGGTCGCCACGGATGGCGACCACGAGCTGGGCGGTGCGGACTGGGACAACGAACTCGTCCGCTACCTGGCGCAGAAGTTCACCGAGGCGCAGCCCGACGCGGGCGACCCGCTCGACGACGTCTACGACGAGCAGGAGCTGCTGGCCGCGGCCGAGGACGCGAAGCTGGCGTTGTCCGGCCGGGACAGCGTCGACGTGCTGGTCGTGCACAACGGCAGGCGCACAAGCGTGCCGGTGACCCGGACCGTCTTCGAGGAGATCACCGGCCCGCTGCTGCGGCGCACCATCGACCTGACCGGCTCGGTGCTGGCGCGAGCCCGGGAGAAGGGTGTCGAGAAGATCGACTTGTGCCTGCTGGTGGGGGGCATGAGCAAGACACCGGCGGTGGCCCGCCGGCTGCAGGAGTCCTTCGGGCTCACCTCTCGGCTTGCCGATCCCGATCTCGCCGTCGCCAAGGGCGCCGCGGTGTACGGGCAGAAGAAGGCACTGGAGCGCGAGGTCCACGCGGACCTGGTCGCCAGCGGGCATCTACGTCCCGACCAGGAACTCGCCGCAGCCGACGCCGTGGACGTGGAGAAGGCGGCCGCAGCCAGCGCCGAGGAGGCGGGACTCTCGACCGCCTCCGTGGTCGATCTCGTCCGCACGAAAGTGACGAACGTCACGTCACGTGGCTTCGGGATCTTCGCCGAGGACCGGGGCACACCGGTCGCGGCCTTCCTCGCCCACCAGAACGACCCGCTGCCTATCGCCGTCACCCGGACCTTCTACACCGTCGTCGACGATCAGGCCGAGGTGGACATCCGGGTCTTCGAGCAGGGCACCACCGCCGAGTCCACGGCGATCGACGACAACAAGGTGATCGTCGCCGGCTCCATCAGCGGGATTCCGCCTGGCCACCCGTTGGGCACCCCCGTTGAGGTGACCTTCACGATGGGCGGGGACCAGACGATCCAGGTCACCGCCTCGCACGAGGGCGCGGYCACCCCCTTGGTGCTCGAGGTGCGCGCCGGGGTCGGCTCGGAGGAGATGCGGGCCGTCGAGTCGGCGAAGGTCAGCCTGCTCAAGCAGCGGGACTGAGACCCCGCGGCGGATCGGACCCCGCGGCGGATCGGACCTCGCCGTGGATCGATGCCGGTGCCGGGCCATTCGGCCTCCCCCACGAGTGTTCCCGCACGAGTGTTCCGGCCCGCGGCGGCCGACGCCGGAGTGGATAGGGTTCAGCCTGACCAGGCACCGCGTCCGGTGGAGCGCCCTACAGGCCTCGCGGGGACGTGGGTGCGCGCAGTGCGTGCGGGCGGCGCCAACCTGGCGTCCGCGGCCCGCGCCGAGGCGCGGCTTCGTACTCTCAGGTGTGGAGTGGTCGACGGCCGCTCCACGATCGGCGCCTGACGACGGGCCGCCGGCCGGTTCCCGGCGGGCACGGTGGGCACGGTGGGCACGTGGGACGAAGGTGGATCGGTGAGCGCGGCGTTCGACGGCAGCGGCTATCGCCAGCGGGTGCTGGCGCCGCTGCGGGCCCGCGCCTCCCTGGACACCGCCGACCCGTTCCTCCTCGCGGGTCTCGATCCGACGGTGGCGTACACCGACTCCGACGTCGGGGCGCACCTGGTGCGGGTGCTCGCCTTCCTGCAGCGGGAACGCAACTCGGCGAAGTACGCGACCCTCGCCGCCGAGCTTGTCCGTCGGCGGGCGGAATGGGAGGAGCCGCTGCGGGACGCGGACTCCCGGGAACGGGTCCGCGCCCGGGTGCTGGCAGCCCGGCGTAGCGGTGACGCCGAGCGTCTCGCCAAGGTCGACGGCTATCTCGCCACCGTCCGGGAGCGTTTCGGCGGCATCCCGGCATCCCGGGTGGACGGCCTGCGCCGCCTCGCCGTCGCCGCGGGGGTGACGGTCGAGGAGTTCGACGCCCGCCTGAGCCGGGAGCAGATCATCATCGACGCCGTCGGCGGGGGCGTCGAACCGCTGCCGGCCGAGGTCCGCCGGCAGATCTCCGAACGGCTCGGCGAGCTGCGCGCCCTGCGCGGCGGGGACCGGGTCTCGACGGCGTCGCTGTGGGCCTTCCTGGGGCTGGYCCCGGACGCCTCACCGGAGCGGCTGCGGGCCGCGTACGCCGCGATGGTGGCGGGCAACCACCACCGTCCCCATGACCGGGAGAAGACGGTCACCGCGGACCTGCTCGCCCTCGTCTCCGCCCGGTTGATCGAGGGCGACCCCGCCGCGTACACCGTTGGGCTGATGGCGGACGCCGTGGACGAGCTGCGGCCCGCGGTCGAGGAACACGTCGTGCTCGACGGCGAGCTCACCGCGGTCGCCTTCGAGGGTCTCGTCCGGGCGGCGCTCGCGACCGGGCGCGGACTGACCGCGGCTCAGGCGAAGTCCGTCGTCCTGGAGGCGGCTCGGGAGCTCGGCGCCGCGGTGAACGTCGGCGGGGTCGTCGACTACGTGGTATGCCCGGGATGCGGCCGGCCGGAGGCGGCCGGGTCCGTGCGGCACTGCCGGTACTGCGACACCGACCTCTACACCACCTGCCCGTCCTGCGGATCGATGACCGAGGCGGCGGCGGTCGTCTGCCGGCACTGCGGGCACAGCCTGCGCCAGGCCAGGGAGGCGGCCGATGCGCTCGTCGCGGTGCGTCGCGCCCTGGAGGGCGGTCATCCCCGCCAGGCCGGCGAGATCCTCACGACCGCCCATCCGGTGCTGGCCGCCGTCGGTGGACCGGTCGCCGGGACGGCGGAGGAACTGGGAGCCCGGGTCTCCGCCGCGCTGGGCGCCGCGGACGCCGGTTGGCGGGCACTCACCGAGGCCCGCGCGGCGTGCCGGGCGGATGCGGCGCTTGCCGATGCCCGGTGGCTCGCGGCACAGGCCGCCGACGTCCCCGGCCCCGACGGCCGGAAACCGGCCGAGGTGCTGGCCGAGCTCATTGCCGCCCAGGCGGTGATCCGCCGGCGGGTCGAGGCGGCGCGCGCGCTACCACCCGAGGACCAGGAGGCCGCCCTCGCCGCGGTCCTCGCGACGGCGGCGGACAACCGGGAGGCGCTCGCGGCGATGGCGGCTCTGCCGCTCTCCCCGCCGTCCGACCTGACCGCGGTGCCGGGCCCCGACGGTTCGGTGCAGCTGTGGTGGCGCGCTTCGCCCTCGGTCGGGGGCCCGGTCTCCTACCGGGTGGAACGCGTCGTGCCCGTGGAAGCTGGCGACGGCCAGGGGGTGGCCCCGGGGCGGAGCAGCCTCGGTACCACCCGCTCGACGGAGCTGTGCGATGCCGGCGCTCCCGCCTGGACTCCGGTGCGATACGAGGTGACTGCCCTCTGCGGTGAGCGCCGTTCCACGCCGGTGGAGACCGCCCCGCTCGTCTTCACCCGGGACATCACCGACCTGCGGGCCGAGCGCACCGCCGCCGGGATCCGCCTGGACTGGAGCCTCGGCGGGGCGCTGGCCGCCGTGACAGTGGAGCGGACGGTGGCACCGCCCGCCGCGGTCAGCCAGCCGCCCCGGCGGGCGCGGGGCACCGGCGGCCTCTTCCACGACACCGATGTCGTCGTCGGCGTGACCTATCGTTACCACGTCTTCGTCGAGTACCAGGACGCGCGGGGACACCCGGCCCGGACCCCCGGAGCCGAGGTGACGCTGGAGGTGGCCGCCCGCCCGCGGCCCGTCCATGACCTCACGGCGGCCACCGCCGCCGGGCGGACCACGTTGCGCTGGACGCCGCCGCCCGGCTGGGAGGTGCGGATCTACGCGACCCCGGTGCCGCAGCCGCCGGCCGTCCCCGCCGCCATCACCCACGTGACCAGCACCGCTCACGCGACCAGCACCGGCCCGTGGCCCTACCCGGGGTCGGGGCCCCTGCCGATGATCGGCATCGGGCCGGAAGGCTGCGACGTGTCGCTCGCCGCCATCCCCGATTCGTCACGTCTTGTGGGGCTGAGCCGTTCCGGGCAGGTCAGCGAGGTGGCACAGGTCGGCGAGGTCATCTACACGCCGCTGACGGTCCATGGCGGGACGGCCGTCGTCGGCCGGGCCGTGTGTCACCTCGCCATCGAACCCGTGCGGGATCTGCGCGCCGACGATCGAGGCGACTCGATCGTGCTGTCCTTCCAGCTGCCACCGGGGGTCACCGAGGCGCGGGTGCTCTGGCGCCGTGACCAACCGCCGACCGGACCGGATGATCCCTACGCCGCGAGCGCCAAGGTCACCAATACCAGTCTGGAGATCAAGGGCGGCTGGCATCTCGCCGCGCCGCGGGACGGGTGGGCTTACCACGTGGCCTGCTACCCGGTGTACCGGTCGGGGGGCGTGGCCCGGGTGGTCGCGGCCGGCGTCTCGGTGCTGGYGCGCCCCGCGACGCGTCCTGATCCACCCCCGATGCCGGCGGCGTCCGGGAGCAGCCCGGGAGGCTCGGCTGGCGTGGTCTCGGCTGGCGTGGTCTCGGGCCGGCCGGTGGTTGGTACCGTCGCCGACCCGATCACGATGCAGCCGCCGGGTGGGCCGACCCAGCCCCGCACCGGGGGCTATCCGTTGCCTGCGGCGACGGGTGCTGTGCCGTTGCCCGCGGCGACGGGCACCTACCCGCAGCCCCTGGCCACCGGCCCCCTCCGCCCGGTGCCGGAGCACGCGTCGGAGGCGCAGACGAACCCGCCGTCGGGCCCGACGGCGGGTTCGTCCACCGGCCCCACGCCGCCGCAGGCTCCGGCCGTCCAGCCGACCGTCACCTACACCGTGAGCAGGTCCGGCTGGCGGCGGCGCACCCTACGGGTACAGGTGCACACCACCGGTCCGGCCGGAGATCTGATTCTGTTCGCGCGGCCGGGAACCGTACCGCCGCGGGCTGCCGCGGAGGCCCACGAGCTGTCTCGGCTCGCCGCTGTGGACCAGGCCGGCACCCGGACCATCGACGTCACCCTGGACGGCGCCCAGCTGCCCTGGGGAGTCCGGCTGTTGCCTGCGCTGGTGCACCCGACTGGATGGACCATCACCCAACCACCGGACGACGCACTGGTCATTCGATGATCCGGAGCGATCCCAGGTGGATGTGCTCTCCGTGGTCCGCTTCGGCTCATTTCTTCTTGTTCTTCCGTTGATTTATGGCGGTTACCTCGGGTTTTGTGGCACCAGATCTACAACATATGCGCTACTACGGAAAGTATTCATGAGGGTGCTGTTCCTTGGCTGGGATGCGCCGTTTACGATTGGCCTCATCACTCCTAGTCCCAGTACCGCCCAGGTGTGTATCGGTTACCTGGGTGGAGCACCTGTCGAATCGTTCCGGCTGCGAGGTCGGAGACGGTTGGGTTCACGGACGGGCACCTGACGGTGCCCGGTCGACTCGCCTGGTGAGGCACGGGTCGAGTCCGGTGGAGCGCTGAGCGGTTGCCGTGCGAGCGGTCCGCTCGGAGGGGACGCCCCATCGTGGGTCGTGGTCCGGCCATGCTCCGCCGTCGCGCGCCGGGTGATCCGACGGGAGCATGTCACGCCAACACCGAAAGGCAGCGCGCGAGCATGGCCTCGATCATCCGCGGCCGACCCGCCCCTCCGGTCGGCCAGCCGATTCCCTCAGCCCATCGACGACCCCRCAGCGGCCGGATCCACACCCAGCGCCGGGTCCGGACCGGAGCCCGGATCGGCCTGATAGCCGTGTTCGTGGTGGGTCTCCTCCAGGCGGTCACCCCGCTGGCCCGCGCCGCGGGAAAGTCACCGTCGCCGACTCCGGCCGTGTCGCCATCCGCGACGAGCGGATCCAGCCGGGCGGGGGGCGACGCGGGCAGTGGCCGCGCGCAGGGCGTTCCACTCACCACGCTGAGCCCGCAGGCGCGCAGCCGGATCACCCTCGTCCTTTTCGACCAGGACATCGTGYTCGTCGGTGGCCGCAGTTTTACCGCGGGTGATGATGTCACCGTCGTGGCGGAGACGGCCAAGCTGGGCGGCAGCGCGCTCACCCGGGCGGACGCCGACGGCCGTTTCATCCTCGGCTTCCGGGTGCCGGCGGACTTCGCGGGAACCGTCAACGTCAAGGCCACCCAGGGCACGGMCACGGCGACCGACGCTCTTGATGTGACCGGACCGGAGGCGGCCGCCCGGGCGTTCCAGGCCGCTCCGGCTCTTCCCGATGAACCGGTGGTGAAGACGGCGCCCTCGACATCGCCGTCTCCCAGGCAGCAGGACACGTCCGCGGGCACCTCGCCGAGCCCGGCCGTCTCGCCCGCGCCGTCCCCGTCCGCCGCCGGTTCGGCGTCCGCGTCGCCGTCCCCCGCGCCGTCCGCGAGCGCCAGCTCGACCGCCCCCACCAGGAGAACCGCAACGCCGACCGCAACGCCGACCGCGACCCCGTCCGGGTCGAGACCGACCCCCGGTACGGGATCGACGGGCACCGGCGCCGGTGGGACGAGGTCGGGCCTGCCGTGGCTGTCGGGGTTCCAGTCGCATCAGCTCGCGCAGCTCGTCGAGTTCGGTGACTGGCGCGGCCGGCCGAACGACATCGTCCACGTCTACACGAGCCGCGACCAGGGTTGGGGCGGGCTGGTGGAGCCGGCCTGGCCGGTGGATCTCTTCAAGGGTTTCCAGGGCAAGCTGCTGATCAGCCAGCCGACATTCCCCAAGGGCCAGGGCGACAACGCCGCCTGTGCCCGAGGCGAGTACGACTCCGAATGGAAGAAGCTCGGCAGCTTCCTCGTGGCGCACGGCCGGGCGGACTCCATCATCYGGATCGGCTGG
This sequence comes from Frankia sp. CcI156, assembly GCF_001983015.1. Lineage (NCBI taxonomy): Bacteria > Bacillati > Actinomycetota > Actinomycetes > Frankiales > Frankiaceae > Frankia > Frankia sp. CcI156. The sequence goes on along the minus strand of NZ_MOMD01000035.1, from coordinate 27,982 downwards.
GAGTTCAACGGAACGTTCATGTACTGGCATACGGACGCCGACCCGACGGTGTTCCGGGACTGTTTCCGGAAAATCGCGACCGCCATCCGGTCCACCGACTCCGAAGTCAAGATCGACTGGACCTTCAACGCGCACGCCTCCCCGGTACCCAGCGGCAACAGTCCCTGGGGCGCCTACCCCGGCGACGAGTACGTGGACTATGTCGGCATCGACGCCTACGACCACTTCCCCCCGTCGAAGGACGAGGCGACGTGGAACAAGCAGTGCGAGGACGTCAACGGCCTGTGCTACGTGATCAGGTTCGCCCGGGAACACGGGAAGAAGGTCGGCGTCGGGGAATGGGGGGTGGCCTCCTGCAGCGGTGACGGCGGTGGCGACAATCCCTTCTACATCCAGAAGATGTTCGACACCTTCAAGGCGGCCAGCGACGTGATGGGATACGACGCCTACTTCAGCGACCCCACTCCCGGAAACGTCTGCTCGACCATCACGAACGGCGGTCAGAACCCGAAGGCGGCCGCCATGTACAAGAAGCTCTTCGGATCCGGCGCCAGTTAGTCGCATTAGTGGGGGTCGATCGAGGGTCGGCCGGGAGTGGTGGGCCGCGGGCGACACAGCCTTCCGCGGCCCACCACCCGTTCCCGGGTCATCCGTTCCCGGACCACCCGTTCCCGATCAGGCCGGCGGGCGCCGCCCGCTGCCGCCCGCTGCCGGCTGGTGGCTGGCCGCTCGCGGACGCTGCGCCGCAGATCGGCGCCCCGTAGATGGCGCCGAGATGGCCGCCGTGTGTCGGCTGGCTGTCAGTTCCCGCGGGCTGTCGTCGGATGCCTTTCGCCAGGTACCGTCACCGAGAGGCAACGTTTCACGATCTTGCCGGCTTCGGTCGGCGCGCACCGTTTCGGGATGCTCGTCGAACGACGCCCCTGCCTTCGACGAGGAGAACGCTGCTTGCGCCACTTCGCCTTTCTAGGCCCCGAGACGGTTGACGCGCTGTTCCTCCGGCCGCCGGAGGACATCACCGTGAATGATGATCGTCATCTGCTGGCCACCGCGCTCGGCGCGACCCTCTACGCCCCGGGGACGCGCCCCCGGTTGGCATCGGACGTGTGCAGACAGACCGCGGCGGGGGTGACCTCGATGGTTCTCTGTCTGGAGGACTCCATCGCCGACACCGAGGTGGCCGCAGCCGAGGCCAACGTCGTCGCCGCGTTGCGCGCGCTCGCGGCGGAGCCCCCCTGGGCCGCGGGCGCGATGCCGCTGCTGTTCGTCCGGGTCCGCGCGGTCGGGCAGATCCCGGATCTTGTCGACCGGCTCGGGCCGGCCGGAGTCGGGTGTCTCGCCGGGTTCGTGCTGCCCAAGTTCGCCGAGGAGGGTGGCGAGGCGGCGATGGAGGCGGTGCTGCGGGCCTCCGAGACGGTTGGTCGTCCGCTGTGGACTATGCCGGTGCTGGAGAGCCCGCAGGTCATCAACCGGGAGACCCGGGTGGAGGCGTTGTCGGCGGTCCGGCGGCTGGTCGACAAGCACGCCGACCAGGTGCTGGCGATCCGGCTCGGTGCGACGGACCTGTGCGGGCTGTTCGGGCTGCGCCGTGACCGCGACCTGACGATCTACGACATCGCCGTCGTCCGGGACTGCATCGCCGACATCGTGAACATCTGCGCGCGGGGCGGTGACCACGTCGTGACCGGACCGGTGTGGGAGTACTTCGCCCAGCCGGAACGGCTCTTCGTCAGCTCGCTGCGGGTGACCCCGTTCGCGCAGGCGGACCGCGTCGACGGCGGGGAGGAAGCGATCCGGATGCGCAGCGAACTGGTCTCCGCGGACCTCGACCGGCTGATCCGGGAGGTTGTTCTGGACAAGGCCAACGGCCTGATCGGCAAGACGGTGATCCACCCCAGCCACGTGCCCGCCGTGCACGCGCTGCACGTCGTCACCCAGGAGGAGTACACCGATGCCGAGACCGTCCTTGACGGGGATGCCGGCGGGGTACGGCCGAGCAGCTACGCGAACAAGATGAACGAGCTGCGTCCGCACCGGGCCTGGGCCGAGGTGGTGATCCGCCGGGCGCGCGCGTTCGGTGTCCTGCGCGAGGGCGACACCTTCGTCGAGGTGCTGGCGGCGACGCACGGTCGTTTCGACCAGTGGAATGCCCGATGACGGCGACGGCGGGGACGGACGCCCCCACCGGCGCGCCCATCCCTCACCCGCCCGCGCCCGCGCCCGCCCGCGGCCCAGCGGCCGCCCCCGCGGGGATGTGGCTGTGGACCGAGCTGGGCCTTGATGTCCAGGTCACCGCGGACGTGGCGGGCCAGGGGTTGCACGCCCTGGTGGGACTCGCCCTGCGCCGCAACCCACGCCGGGCGCACCTGTTGGTCAGCCGGGTGCTCGGCAAGCATCTGCCGGTGGCACCGGCCGAGGCGCTCGCGGCCGGGGCCGGGGTTGCCGCGCTGGTCCGGGCACTGCCCGGCTTCGAGGAGGCCGGAAAGCGGGTTGCGGACCCGCGGGTTGCGGACCCGCCGGTGCAGGGTTCGTCGGCCGAGCAGCCCGGGGGCCCGCGGACCGGCCCGATCGTGATCGGTTACTGCGAGACCGCGACGGCCTTGGGGCACGCGGTCGCCGACGGTCTCCCGGCGAGCCACTACCTGCACACCACCCGGCGGCCGCTGCCCGGTGTCACGCCGATCCTCGAGTTCGTGGAGTCCCATTCCCACGCGACCCACCACTGGCTGATGCCCGAGGACCGCGAGATCCTGCGGTGCGGCGCGCCGATCGTGCTCGTCGACGACGAGCTGTCGACCGGGCGTACCGCCCTCGGCACGATCCGGATCCTGCAGGCCCACGCCCCGCGCGAGCACTACGTGGTTGCCACGCTGCTCGACGCCCGTCCGCCCGCGGCCCGGGCCGCGTTCGCCGATCTCGCCGGCGAGCTCGGGGTCCGGCTGGATGTCGTCGCCCCGCTCACGGCCACCGTCACCGTGCCGGCCGAGATCGCGGACCGGGCCGCGCGGATCCGCGCCCGGTTCGCCGGGGGCGCGGGCGGTCGGGACGCGGCGCGGGCGACGGGGGCGCTGGTGGCCCACCCGGTCCGCCGGCTGGTGGCCGACTGGCCGTCCGACCTGCCTGACGGTGGCCGTCATCGCTGGTCGCCGACCGACCGCCACCGCCTCGACGAGGTCGTGCCGCCGGTCGCCGCGACGGTACTGGCCGCGCTGACCCGGCCCGCGGGTCGCACGCTCGTGCTCGGGACGGAGGAACTGATGTACACGCCGATGCGGATAGCGGACGCGCTGGCCCGGACGAGTCCGGGTGAGATCCGCTACCAGTCCACGACGCGTTCGCCGGTCCACCCCGTCGACGTCGACGGCTACGCCATCCGCGCCGCCCTCACCTTTCCCGCGCCGGACGACCCGGGCCGGGCCAGCCACGTCTACAACGTCCGGCCCGGGATGTACGACGACATCGTGGTGGTCGTCGACTCTGTCCGGGTCGTCGACTCTGTCCCGGACGTCGCCCCGGGGGCGGACCGGAGCTCTCCCCGTGCGGATACCGGCCTCCACGGCATGCTTACTCAGCTACGCCGATGCGCTCCGGTCACGGTGCTGACACTGCCCTCCTACCAGCCCTCCTACCGGCCGTCCCCTCGACCGACCGGTGCGCCGCCCGCCGCCGGACCGCTCACCGGTGCGCCCGGGGATGCCCGGTGAGCGGGATCGGCGCGGTGGATCCCGCGCTCACCGGCACCGTCGGCTCGGGTTCATACGATCCGGCGGACGTGACCTTCCTGCTGACCGACCTCAGCGCGGTCGCCCTGGAGCGGCCCACCGAGGACCGTGAGGAGGCCATGCAGGCCGGCCGGCACTACTCCGAGGACCTGCCGGTCGAGTACCAACCCGACGCCGGTTACCTGGAGCTCTACCACCGGGCGCTGGACCGGTCGGCCCGCCGGGTCGCGCTCGCCACCGGCCTCGTGGCGGAGCTCGTACGGGTCACCAAGCCCGAGCCGGTCCTGGCCTCGATCGCCCGGGCCGGTACCCCGGTGGGGATCCTGATGCGGCGCTGGTACGGCTGGCGCCACGGGCTCGACACCCCGCACTACGCGATCTCGGTGATCAAGGATCGCGGCGTGGACCTGAACGCGATCCGCTACCTCACCTCCCGGCACKACCGGAAGGTGATCCAGTTCGTCGACGGCTGGACCGGCAAGGGGGTGATGACCCGGGTGCTGACCGACGCGGTGGCCCGGCTCGGGCTGGAMGACACCCTCGCCGTGCTGGCCGACCCGGCTCGGTGCGTGCCGCTCTACGGGACCCGCGACGACTTCCTCATCCCGAGCGCCTGCTTGAACTCGACGGTGAGCGGGCTGGTCAGCCGGACCGTCCTCAACGCCGAGCACATCGGTCCTGATGACTTCCACGGTGCGAAGTACTACGCCGAACTCGCGGCGCACGATCTGTCCCGGCACTTCGTCGAGACGGTGGCGGCCCACTTCCCCGAGGTGGCCGACGAGGTCGCCGAGACCTGGCCGCGGCTGTGGGCCGCCGACCGCAGTCCGACCTGGGCGGGCTGGGCGGCGGTGGAGCGCATCGCGGCCGCGTTCGACATCCCCGACGTGGTCATGGTGAAGCCGGGGGTGGGGGAGACGACCCGGGTCCTGCTGCGCCGGGTGCCCTGGCGCATCCTCGTCGCCCCCGACCGGCTCGACGAGCTGACGCACGTGCTGGCCCTGGCCGCCGACCGCGACGTCGAGGTCCAGGAGCTGGCGGACCTGCCATTCTCCTGTGTGGGGCTGGTCCGCCCGGTCGGCGCGGCACCGGTCTTCCACACCCCGAACGCGCGCTGGCGCCCGGACGTCCTGTGACGGCCGACTCGTCCCCCGTGACGGCCGGTCCGTCCGCCGCGTCCGGGCCGCGTCATCTGCTGGCCTGCGACCTGGACAAGACGCTGATCTTTTCCCGGCACTCGCTGCTGCTGGCCGACGACCGGCCCGCACCGGAGCTCGTCGAGGTCGAACGCCTCGACGGAGCGCCGATCTCGTTCGCGACGGCGCGGTCGCTGGCCCTGCTCGCCGAGTTGCACGACCTCGCCGTCCTCGTCCCGGTCACCACCCGCACCCTCGCCCAGTACGCGCGGGTCGAGCTCGGGGTCCGGCCGCGCTACGCGATCGCGGCCAACGGCGGGCACCTGCTGGTCGACGGGGTTCCCGATCCGGCCTGGGCGGCGGACGTGGCTGCCGAGGCCGCCGCCGCCTGCGCCCCCCTGGCGGAGATGGTGGCGCTCGCCGAGCGGTCCGCCGCCGGCGGCTGGGCCCGGCTCGTGCGGGTCGCCGACGGGTTGTTCGTCTACCTCGTCGCCCACGACCGCGCTGGCATTCCCGACCTGACCGGGGAGGCCGAGACGGCGCGGGCCGCGGGCTGGGCGATGTCGGTGCAGGGGCGGAAGGTGTACTTCGTCCCATCGGTCCTGACCAAGCAGCGCGCGGTGGTCGAGGTCGCCCGCCGTGCCGGTACCGCCCGGCTGCTGGCCGCGGGGGACTCTGTGCTCGACGTCCCGATGCTCGCGGCGGCCGACCACGCCATCCGTCCGGCCCACGGTGAGCTGCACGAGCTGGGCTGGTCGGGCCCGAATGTCACCGTCACCRCCGCGGCCGGGGTGCTCGCGGGCGAACAGGTGCTGGCGGCGTTCGTCGCGCGGGTCCGGGCCGAGATCGCCGCCGGGAGTCGCTGAACCTCCTCGCGCGACTTCCGGGCCCGGTCAGACCGGGCCTTGGCGGCGCTCCTCCGGCGTGCCCGGCGGCGGCAGCGGATCGGAACCGGGGCCCATCCCAGGCGTCCAGACGTCCCGGTAGTGGGGGCAGCGGTCAGGGACCGCCTGGAGGTTGAGATTCGGGAGGCCGTCCCGGTCCCGATTGCCCTTCCGGGCGTTCGCGCGGGCCTGTGCCTGGGCGCGCCGGCACTTCGGACACTCCAGAATGATCACGTCTGGCCCCTCGGGGGTGTTGTCCTGGGCTGACGGCTCATCACGGCTCATCACTCACCTTTTCTGCTTCCCGGTGCCGTCGCAGCTGGTGCACTTGTCCTTACCTTGACCGTCGAACATGCCGTCCGCGTCGAGTTCAGCGGTCGGGCGGCCGGCCCGCCCGGAGCCGCCGCACGTCGGGCAGGTGAGTGGGCCTTGGTTGACCATGTCGTCCGGGTCGGCGGTGTTTTTTGTCCCGCCGCGCTTCGTCCCGGAACGCCCGGTGCTTGATCCGCCGGACGTGTTACCCCGTTTATCCCGGTGCTTAGGTCTTTGCACCACGCCGCCTCCTGTTGCTCTCCGTCTCCCATCGATCCCTACCCGCATCAACGGTAGCGGCGGAACACCCACGTCGGTACCAGGACCGCCGGAACTGTAACCGTGCGTCCGGCGTAGCACACCAGGCTCGGGAAGGTCAGACGGCGGCGTTATCCGCAACGTGCGGGGGTGCGGTGCTGAGAGCTCGGCGCAACTTGACTACCTCGGCAGGCGCGCCCGGCCCGGACGGAAGTGCCACAGATAGCCGACGCACCCTGCCGACGACCGATGCGGATGGCCACGCCGCGTTCGCGTCGAGCGCGGCGAGTCCTCCCGCTGCCGCTGCCGCCGGATCGTCTACTTGGGCGTGCGCCCCCGCGAACAGGGCATTCGCGCGAGCCTGGTGAGAGAGAGTCGGTAGGCCCGACAGGGCTTCGGTGACGCGAGGCTGAACTTCGGAGGAATCGCCAAGTTCAGCCAGGGCCATAGCCGCCCAGATCAGTTCCTCGCTCTCCTCCCAGGCCGCGGCGGCGGGATAGGGCGGCAGGGTTGTCCGGCTCGTTTGCATCACCGTCAGGGCTGACCGGGCTTCACGTCAGGGCTGACCGGGCTTCATCTGCCTGGTTGAGTGCGACGTGGGCCACAGCCTTGTACGCGGCCAGTCGAGGCCGGACGTAGGGGGGGTCCACGCCACCCCTGCGCCCTAGCAGCCGTCCCCGTCCGCGCAGCCGTCCCCCTTCTTTTGACGTCATCCCCGGCCTGTTCCACGGCCACCGTGTTTCCCGTGCTCCGGAGAAGGGGATCGGTTAGCGTCGCCAAGGTGTCCGACACCGTGAAGACCACCGTCTCACCGGACATAGCGGCATCCCCGGGCGTACCGGCGCCGACCGCCTCCGGGCTCGCGCCGGGGTGCGCGGTGCCACTGGGCGTGACCTGGGACGGGTCCGGGGTGAACATCGCCGTCGTCGCCCCCGGGGCCGAGGCGGTCGACTTCTGCCTGTTCGATGCCGACGGCCGCGAGACACGCCATCGACTTCCGGAGCGTGACGGCGGGGTGTGGCACGGCTATCTGGCTGGCGTCCGCCCCGGTCAGCGTTACGGCCTGCGGGCACACGKTCCCTATGACCCGGAGCGGGGCCAGCGGTACAACCCGGCGAAGCTGCTGGTCGACCCCTACACCCGATCGGTAGCCGGGACGCTGCGCACGGACCCGGCGATCTACGGGTTCGGTGGCGGCGACCCCTACGGCTTCGAACCGGACCCGCGGGACTCCGCACCTTTCGTGCCCCGCTGCGTCGTGACCGGGCCCGGGCGGGCGCAGCGGGGCTCCGCCGGGACCAGGGAGTCCGGATTCGGGGACCCCGGGATCGGGGACCCCGGATCCGGGAGTGGCGGTTTGACGGGTCACGGCGTACACCCGGCGGACAACCGGCCCACCATCCCCTGGTCGGACACGATCATCTACGAGGCGCACGTACGCGGGCTCACGAAACGTCACCCGGACCTGCCGCCACGGTTACGCGGGACATACGCCGGGCTCGGCCACCCGAGCGTCCTGGCGCACCTGCGCCGGCTCGGCGTCACCGCGATCGAACTGCTGCCGGTGCACACCTCGGTCTCCGAACCGGCCCTGCTCGAGCGCGGAAAAATCAACTACTGGGCTTACAACACCCTGGCCTTCTTCGCCCCTCATGCCGGGTACGCGGCCACTGACGATCCGATCGGCGAATTCCAGGCGATGGTCGCAGCCCTGCACGCCGTCGGCATTGAGGTGATACTCGACGTCGTCTACAACCACAGCGCCGAGGGCAGCGAGCGGGGCCCGACGCTGTCCCTGCGTGGCCTGGACAACACGACCTATTACCGGGTAGAGCCGATGGATCCCCGGCGCTACCGTGACGTGACCGGCTGCGGCAACACCCTCAACACGTCCTCACCRCACGTCGTGCGGCTGATCTGCGACTCGCTGCGGTACTGGGTGACGGAGATGGGCGTCGACGGGTTCCGGTTCGATCTCGCCACCGCGCTCGCCCGCAATCCCGACGCCTTCGACCCCGCGGCAAGCCTGCTGACCGCCATCCACGCCGACCCGATCCTCGCCACGGTGAAGCTGATCGCCGAGCCGTGGGACGTCGGCTGGGGCGGATACCAGGTGGGGGGGTTCCCGGCACCCTGGGCGGAGTGGAACGGGCGGTTCCGTGACACCGTGCGCGACGTGTGGAACAGGTACACCAGCGGCGTCGCCGATCTGGGCTATCGGGTGTCCGGCTCGTCGGACCTGTTCGAGCACGGCGGCCGACGCCCCTGGGCATCGATCAACTTCGTCACCGCCCACGACGGCTTTCCCCTGGCCGATCTGGTCTCCTACAACGAGAAGCACAACGAGGACAACGGCGAGGGCAACCGGGACGGCGAGGCGGACAACCGCTCGGCGAACCACGGGATGGAGGGTGCGACCGACGACCCGGCGATCCTGGCCATCCGCCGCCGGGTGCGCCGGGGACTGATCACGACGCTGCTGCTGTCCACGGGCGTCCCGATGCTGCTCGCCGGCGACGAGTTCGGTCGCTCGCAGGGCGGCAACAACAACGCCTACTGCCAGGACAACGCGGTGTCCTGGCTCGACTGGCCGACCGACCTCGTGGGACCGGAGGACGTCACCGGACCGGAAGGCGTCACCGGACCGGAAGGCGTCACCGGACCGGAGGACGTCACCGGACCGGAAGGCGTCACCGGACCGGAGGACGTCGCGGAGCCGGACCACGCCTACCCCGACCCGGCCGGCCCCGACCCGGCGCTGTGTCGGCTGGTGGGCGGGTTGGCGGCACTGCGTTCCGCCGAACCCGTGCTGCGCCGCGGGCGGTTCTTCCACGGCGGCCAGTCGGCACCCRGGCGACTCGCGGACATCACCTGGTTCCGTGCGGACGGGGCGGTGATGTCGGTGGCGGACTGGAACGCCCCGCAGGTCGAGACGCTCGTGGCCCATGTCGCCGGCAGCCCCGTCGCCGGCAGCCCCGTCGATGAGGATCCTGCCGGCGGGCGGGGAACGCACGATCTACCGGCCCACGGCGCTGGCCTGGTGTACGTGTTCCACCCGGATCGCGGCGACACCGTCGTCACCCTGCCCGGTGCTCCCTGGGCGGCCCGCCACGACCTGCTGCTCAATACCGCCGACGACGATCTTGCCGGATTCCCGGCGACCGTCGCGGTACCGGGAACCAGCTACGTCGGCGGCGAGTCCCTGACCGTGCTGGGCCACAGCGTGCTCGTCCTACGAGCCCATCCCCCCGGCACGGCGGCTTCCCCGCGGTGTGGGGACCCCTAAGGATTGGTGACCAGGCCCAGTTCGGCGATGCTCGCGGTGAGTGCGTGCCGGGGCAGCACCCGCACCGTGTAACCGAAGGGTCCGGTGCGCCCGAGCGGGATGGTGCCCTCGTAGCGGTAACCGCCCTCCCCTTCGCCAACCGGCTGCAGGAACAGCGTCGAAGGATCCAGGATCCGGTCGGTCTGGTCGATCCGGCCGTAGGAGGCGAGGACGTCGATGTCCCCGAGTGCCAGCTCACCGAGGTCGACCGTGGCCCGCACCACCAGCGACTGGCCCACCTGAGGGGTGTCACCGAGACCAGCGGAGTCGACGTTGAGCACGCGGACCCCGGGCCACGCGGCATGCACCCGGCTCTTCCAGGCGGCCAGGTCCCGGGCTCCGGCGAAGCCGTTGGCGGCGGCGGCCCGGGCCGAGACACCGGCCGGCACGTAGTAGCGCTCGACGTACTCCTGGACCATGCGGCTRGCCAGGACCTGAGGACCGAGGGCCGACAGGGTGTGCTTGACCATCGCGGCCCAGCGCCGCGGGATGCCGTCGCCGGGCTCCGAGTCGTAGAAGCGGGGGGCGACAGTGTTCTCCAACAGGTCGTACAGGGCGGCGGACTCGATGTCGTCGCGCCGGTCGGGGTCCTCGACCCCGTCCGCGGTCGGGATCGCCCAGCCGTTCTGGCCGTCGAACATCTCGTCCCACCAGCCGTCCCGGATGGACAGGTTCAGGCAGCCGTTCAGCGCGGCCTTCATCCCCGACGTGCCGCACGCCTCCAGCGGACGCAGCGGGTTGTTCAGCCAAACGTCCGATCCGGAGTACAGGAAGCGCGCCATCCCGATGTCGTAGTCGGGGAGAAAGACGATGCGCGACCGCACGGCCGGGTCGTCGGAGAACTGGACAATCTGCTGGACGAGTTGCTTGCCGCCGTCGTCGGCGGGGTGCGCCTTGCCGGCGATGACCATCTGGATCGGCCGCTGCGGGTGCAGCAGCAGCCGGCGCAGCCGGTCACGGTCCCGCAGCATGAGGGTCAGCCGCTTGTAGGACGGCACACGCCGGGCGAAACCGATCGTGAGGATGTCCGGGTCGAAAACCGACTCCACCCACTCCAGCTCACCGGGTGCCGCGCCGCGCTCGAGCCAGGAGGCCCGCAGCCGGCGGCGGACCTCGGTGACGAGGCGCTCCCGCAGTTGCCGCCGGGCGGCCCACACGACCTCGTCGGGCAACGTGGAGATCTTCTCGAATCCGGCCGCGTCGTCGGAAAGCAGGCCCGGGTCGGGCTCGCGGTCAGCAAGCTCGATAATGGGCCGGGACACCCAGGTCGGGGCGTGCACCCCGTTGGTCACCGARYCGATCGGGACCTCGGCGGTGTCGAAGCCGGGCCACAGCCCCGCGAACATCTCCCGGCTGACGATGCCGTGCAGCTTGCTGACGCCGTTCGAACGCTGTGCGAGCCGTAGGCCCATGTGGGCCATGTTGAAGACGTTGGGGTCGGCCTCCACCCCGAGCTGCAGGATCCGCTCGACCGGCACGCCGGGCCAGCCGTTGTCCCCGCCGAAATGGYGGGCGACCAGGCTGCGAGGGAACCGGTCGATGCCGGCGGGGACAGGGGTGTGGGTGGTGAACAGTGTGCCGGCGCGGGCGGCCTGGAGCGCCTCGTCGAAGCTGAGCCCGTTCTCGACGAGTTCCCGGATCCGCTCCAGGCCGAGGAAGCCCGCGTGCCCCTCGTTGGTGTGGTACACCTCGGGCTCCGGAGTCCCGGTCACCGCGGCGTAGGCGCGCAGCGCGCGGACACCCCCGATGCCCAGCAGCATCTCCTGGAGCAGCCGGTGGTCGGTTCCGCCGCCGTAGAGCCGGTCGGTCACCCCCCGCTCGGCCRGCTGGTTGTCCTCGACGTCCGAGTCGAGCAGCAGCAGCGGGACCCGTCCGACCTGCGCCTTCCAGATCTGCGCGTGCAGCGTGCGACCCTCGGGCAGCCCGACGGCCACCTTCACCGGCATCCCCGCCGTATCGGTCAGCTGGGTCAGGGGGAGCCCGTGCGGATCRATGCCCGGGTACCGTTCCTGCTGCCAGCCGTCCCGGGACAGCGACTGCACGAAGTACCCGGCCCGGTAGAGCAGGCCGACGCCGATGATCGGCACGCCGAGGTCGCTCGCGGTCTTGAGATGGTCCCCGGCGAGGATGCCGAGGCCGCCGGAGTACTGCGGCAGCACCTCGGTGATACCGAACTCCGGGGAGAAGTAGGCGATCGCCGACGGGGCGCCCTCGGCCTTCCGCTGCTGATACCACAGATCGGCCGTCAGGTACTCCTGGAGGTCGTCCGCGACGTCGGTGAGTCGGCGCACGAACCGGCGGTYGGCGGCCAGCGCGAGCAGCCGGTTATGATCCACCTCGCCGAGCAGGCGGACCGGGTCTCCCTTCGTCGCCCGCCAGAGCTCCGGATCAACAGACTCGAACAGGTCCAGCGTCTCGGGATGCCAGGACCAGCGAAGATTCAGGACTAGTTCCCCCAGTGGAGCAAGCTGCCCGGGGAGCTGCGCACGGACGGTGAACCGTCGGAGGGCTCTCACGAAGACGTGAGCCTAGACAGTGCCGGCGACGTCGACACACCCGGGTGCGGCCAGCTGGTCCCGGCCGGGAAACAACTGTCATGTCGACCCGATGACAGCCAGAATTGTCCGGAATCGGGGACCGGAACCGCCCTTACTCGTTGTCTCGGGCGGTGCCCACCTTGGCCGTGAGCGCGGCCATCACCGCGGGGTCGCGCAAGGTCGTGACGTCGCCGAGTTCCCGGCCTTCGGCAATGTCACGCAGCAACCGGCGCATGATCTTGCCGGACCGGGTCTTCGGCAGGTCGTCGGCCCAGATGATCCGCCGCGGCCGGGCGAGCTTGCCGATCCGCCTGGCCACGTGCTCGCGCAGCTCGGCCTCGGTGGCCTCGTCGCCCGAGCGGTCACCGGCGAGCGTCACGAACGCGACGATCGCCTGGCCGGTCTGCTCGTCGTACTGTGCGACCACCGCCGCCTCGGCGACGGCCTCATGGGCGACGATCGCCGACTCCACCTCCGCGGTGGACAGCCGGTGCCCGGACACGTTGATGACGTCGTCGATCCGCCCGATGATCCAGAAGTAGCCGTCGGCGTCGAGGCGTGYGGCGTCGCCGACGACGTAGGTTGACGGGCCGAAGCGGGAGAAGTACGTCTTGACGAATCGCTCGTCGTCCTTGTAAAGGGTGCGCAGCATGGACGGCCACGGCTTGGTGATCACCAGGATTCCGGTGCCCTCAGTGACCGGCTCGCCGTCCTCCGAGAGCAGCGCCGGGCTGATACCGGGCAGCGGCAGGGTCGCCGAACCCGGTTTGGTCGACGTGACGCCGGCCAGCGGCGAGATGAGCGCGGAGCCGGTCTCGGTCTGCCACCACGYGTCGACGATCGGGCAGCGACCACCGCCGATGACCACGTGGTACCACAACCACGCCTTCGGGTTGATCGGTTCCCCGACCGTGCCGAGTACCCRCAGCGAGGACAGGTCGTGCCGACCGGGATACCGCGCGCCCCACTTGATGCACGTACGGATCGCCGTCGGCGCCRTGTAGAACACGGTGACCTTGTACTCCTCGATGAGCCGCCACCAGATGTCGTAGTCGGGGTAGTCCGGCGCCCCCTCGTACATCACGCTGGTCACGCCGTTCGATAGCGGGCCGTAGACGATGTAGGAGTGCCCAGTGATCCAGCCGACGTCCGCGGAACACCAGTAGACGTCGGTGTCCGGGTCGATGTCGAAGACCGCCCGGTGAGTGTAGGTGGCGCCGAGCAGGTAACCCGCGGTCGTGTGCAGGATCCYCTTCGGCTTCGCGGTCGACCCGGAGCTGTAGAGGATGAACAGGGGATGCTCCGCGGACAGCGGTTCCGGCGGGCAGTCGGGCGCCGCCGTGGCCAGCAGCTCGTGGTACCAGACGTCCCGGCCCGCGGTCATCGGCGCCCCGGTACCGCCCGGCCCGGACACGACCACAATGTGCCCCAGCGCCGGGAGGTCACCGAGCTCCGCGTCGACGGCGGCCTTCACCGGCGCCGTCCGTCCCTTGCGCCGCGCGCCGTCCACGGTGATCAGCACCTTGGCGTCGGAGACCTCCATCCGCTCCCGGACCGCGGACGGCGCGAAACCGCCGAAGACCACGTTGTGGACCGCGCCGATCCGGGCGCAGGCCAGCATCGCGACGGCCACCTCGGGAATCATCGGCAGGAAGATCCCGACCACGTCGCCGGCGCGCACGCCGAGCGAACGCAGCCCGTTCGCCAGCCGCTGGGTGTCGGCGAGCAGGTCCGCATAGGTGACGGTGCGCCGCTCCCCCTCCTCCCCGTGCCAGTGGAAGGCCACCCGCTCGCCGCGCCCGGCCGCCACGTGCCGGTCCAGGCAGTTCTCCGACAGGTTCAGCATCCCGTCCGCGAACCAGGTGTAGAAGGGCGGGTTCGAGTCGTCGAGTACCTGCGTGAACGGCGTGTGCCAGGTCAGCAGCTCCTCGGCCTTGCGAGCCCAGAACGCGTTCGGGTCCGCCTCGGCGGCGGCCCGGTCGGCGTCCATCGGCAGGCRCCGGGTGAAGGCCGCCGATGGGTCGAAACGCTCCACCGACAGCAGACTCTCCAGGGTCGCCTCGAGATCGGCGACGTTCTCGAGACCGGTCGAGACGCTGACACCTGTGTCGGTCACGGCTCCTCCTGGGTCGGCTCGGGACGAACAGCACGGTCACACGCTGCCCCCCCGGTCTACCACGAAGGCCCGTCAACTCTCAGGAGTTGCGCGGCAGGTTCCGGCGGTCGGCAGGTTCCGGGCGTGAGAGGGGACCGGCCGGCGGCCGACCRTTGGCAATGTCCGCTATTTCCTGCTATGGGCTAGTGCGCCGGGTGGAACCGAGCGATCCCCGAACCCGATCTGGAGATGATTGATGAAGATCAGCGGGTGTCGGCCTATCGTGGCGACCGACATCTACAGCGACATCGAAACCATCCTCAAAGCCGGCACCGTCGACGATCTCGGCGGGTCGGACGGGGTGGGGAACGCCGGGGCGCCGGACGCCTCGCCGGTCATCGAGGGCCTGAAGCGGGAGGAACGCGGATGAGTGTGGTGCGGCTCGAGGTTGACGGCGGGATCGGCACCATCCGGTTAGACCGGCCGCCGATGAACGCGCTGGACTCCACGGTCGCCGCGGAGCTGCGGACCGCCGCGGTCGAGGCGACCCGGCGGTCGGACGTCCGCGCGGTGGTGCTCTATGGCGGGGAAAAGGTGTTCGCCGCCGGGGCCGACATCCGGCAGATGGCGCCGATGGGTTACGCCGAGGTATCCACCTGGGTGGGCGATCTGAACTCCACCTTCGAGGTCGTGGCCCGGATCCCGAAGCCCGTGGTCGCCGCGGTGACGGGCTATGCCCTGGGCGGCGGGTTGGAGCTTGCCCTGTGCGCGGACGTGCGGGTCTTGGCCGAGGACGCCCGGGTCGGCCAGCCCGAGATCCTGCTCGGAGTGATCCCCGGCGCGGGGGGCACCCAGCGGCTGCCGCGCCTGATCGGCCCGTCCCGCGCCAAGGACCTCATCTTCAGCGGCCGGCAGGTCCGGGCGGCCGAGGCAGCGGAGATCGGTCTGGCCGACGCCGTCGTTCCCGCGGGTGAGGTGTACGTGCAGGCGAAGCGGATCGCGGGCCGGTACACGAACGGCCCGGCGATGGCGCTCGCGGCGGCGAAGCAGGCGGTTGACGACGGCGCGGAGATCRCGTTGGYCGAGGCGCTACGTCTGGAGGCGGCGCTGTTCGCCGGGCTGTTCGCCACCGAGGACCGGCGGATCGGAATGGAGTCCTTCCTCGAGAGCGGGCCCGGCAAGGCCGACTTCATCGGCCGCTGACGGAGACCCCGTGCGGTGTCTGTGGTAGGGGTCCCCGGATTGCGCCGAAGGCGCGCGATGGTTGTCCCAGGAGGATCGCCGGAGGCGATTCGACGGAGACCCCGTGCGGTGTCTGTGGTAGGGGTCCCCGGATTGCGCCGAAGGCGCCATCCGGGGGTTACCGCATGGCCAGGTCGGCGATGACCGGCCGATGGTCACTGCCGAAGTCGCCGCCGACCTCGAAACCCGTCACCGCGAACGCGGGTGAGGCCAGCACGTGGTCGATGCGCAGCACGGGCGGCAGGATCAGGCTCTTGGAGTTCCAGGTCGGTTGCCATCCGCCGCCGACGACGTCGTGCGCGTCGCGTACCCCCGAGTTCACCAGCCGACGGAACGGCCGGTGGTCCCGGGTGGCATTGAAGTCGCCGGCCATGACGACCGGCAGCGTGGCGTGCTCGAGCTGCGCGCGCAGCGTGTCGAGCTGGGTCCGCCAGCGGTCGGTGTAGGCGCTGGTCGTCGGTGAGATCGTGTGCACCGCGTACACGACGAAGCGTCGACGCTCATCCACCTCCACGGTGGCCCGCAATGACATTGCTCCGCCGACGATCGGGGCCGCGGCGTCGTGCAGCGGGAAGCGGGAGAACACGGCGGCGCCGAACGCACCCGGCTCCGGGTGCACCTCGCGGTACCGGTAGCTCGCCAGCGCTCCGGACGAGGTGACCCGCGCCAGGGTGAGCGGGGAGAGCTCCACGAGGACGAGCACGTCCGGGTTCGCGGCGCGGATCTGCGCGCCCAGCCGGTCGGCGTGGTCGTTGTAGTAGAGCAGGTTCGCCGACATCACCCGCAGGCGCGCGGCACCCTGCGGGGCCTCCTCGGCGCCGCCGGGGAAAACCTCGGGCAGGGTCCAGAACAGATGGATGGCGATCAGGGCCATGGAGATGATCATCAGCAGGTTGCGACGGAGCGCGAAGGCCACCGCCACGGTGGCGTAGGCCGGGAGGTAGAGCAGTTCGGTCCCGGYGTTGATCGCGGAGTAGGGCCAGCCCACCGCATCGTCGAGATGGGCCAACCGGCCGAGGGCGATCCCCCCGAGTCCGGCCGCCGCGACCCACGCGACGATCACGACCAGGGGGCGGACCGGGAAGGTCGGGTGCGGCCGGGGCTCCGGGGCGGCGACCGGGATGTCCTTGTGCCGGGAGGTGGGGTCGGTATCCGGCACGGCGGAACCGGACTCCTGCGCGGAACTCACTTCACCAGAGTGCCCGGCTGACAGGGCCGTCCGGGAGGCGGGTGCTCCCGGACGGCCCGTTCGGTGGTGAGAGGTCGGTAACGGTGGGGCCGATGGCCGTAGCTTGCCGGGGCCGGGAGCCGTCGGCGCCCGTGCGGCGGCTATCGGTGACTGGTCAGGTG
This sequence comes from Frankia sp. CcI156, assembly GCF_001983015.1. Lineage (NCBI taxonomy): Bacteria > Bacillati > Actinomycetota > Actinomycetes > Frankiales > Frankiaceae > Frankia > Frankia sp. CcI156. The sequence continues at coordinate 11,121 of NZ_MOMD01000035.1, read as the reverse complement.
GCGGCTGTGGCGCCGGCCGCGGCGCCGACCAGCGGGCGCGCCCGTTCGTGCCATTCGCGGACCGCCACCGTCGGGTGCGTGTCGAGCTCACGGTCCRGCTCCCGCAGCTTCTCGGTGACCCGAGAGGACGACAGCTGCCCGGCGACGGCGACGGCTCGGTAGCCCGCCTCCAGGGCGGCCTCCAGGTCCGGAGTCGGTCGGCGCAGGTAGGCCAAGGCGAGGTCGGCCTCGGCGTAGCTGCGGGTTCGGGCGCGCGCCGCGCCCTGCAGGCTCCGGGCCTCGAGCAGTTTCGTCTCGGCCGGTCGGGCGCGGCCCAGCAGTAACAGGCAGTGACCATGGCACTCGGCGACGTCGCCGGCGTTGTAGTGGCCGGCCCAGGACGGTCCGTCGTCCCCGTCGCTGCGCGCGATCGCCCGGTCCATCTTGTCCAGGGCCTCCATGCAACCGGCCTCGTCACGGTTGCGTGCCAGTGCCCAGGCATGCTTGTCGTGCAGCATGGCCTGCACGGCATACGAGGAGTGCCGCACCGCGCGGCCGAGGGCCGCCCGGGCCAGGGCGAGGCTCTGCCGGGGATGGCCCAGCCGGGCGGCCTGGTCGCTCATCGCGGACAGCACCCGGCCGGCGAGCATGGCGTCGTCGGCGTGCTCRGCGAGGCTGAGGGCCTGGATGTAGTAGCGCTGCGCGAGGGCCTGCCGGTTGCTGTCCTGGGCGAGCCACCCGCTGAACTGGGTCAGCTCGGCCAGCGCACTGAACAGGTCGGGGCTCGGCCGCCCCTCCCGGGCGGCCCGGGTCCGGTCGTGCAGAAAGGCGACGACCTGAGGCCGGATCTCGTCGCCGCCGAACTTTGCGTCCAGCCGGCGGAAGGTCTCGGTCATATCCCGGATCACGGCGCCGGCGGAGGCTCCCGTTGATTCCGGCCTGGCGACCCGGTCAACCACTCCGGTGAGGCTGGAGAGGACCGGATCGGCGAAGGCCGATGCGATAAAGGCCGTTCCGTCGTGCAACAGGTCGCGTCGCCGCATGTCTCGTCCCGATAGTCCGGCAAGGGTGCTTAGGGTCTCGGTGGGTGCGTTCGAGCTCGACAGCCCGAGGTCGTCGCGTTCATAGGACTCCCCGCGCCAGCCCAGATCCACCGGCCGGACCGGGTATCCCAGGGCCGCGGATATCTCGGCCGCCGCAAGTTCGGCGACCATCGGGTCACGCGGCCGCATCCCGCGACGCCAGTGACCGACGGTGGTCCTGGCCAGGCCCAGCTCGATCCGGCGCTGATGGCGGGCGCGGGCGTTCACCTGCCGGGCGAACCGGGTGTCGGATACCCYGGCCTCCCGCAGCAGACGCTCGAACTGGGTCGTGGGAGAGGGATCTCCGGACGACGTATTCGACATGTGTCCCCCGTCGAGGTAAAGATGGCTTAAATCCATAATGTCGGTGCCTTGCGCACCTCTTGGGCAGAAAGTAGCCGAGAAGTCACGTTGCAAGGAAGAGGGTGTGCATAACCCGGCCGGAATGCACGACCAGTCGGGGCCGATGCCTCTAGCGGATCCCCGGATGGTCGGTAAAAGAACGTGCGGAATATCTCAATCATTACGGAAAGTGGCGGATCCATTTTCTGCACATACATCTGCATGGCGTGTCTCCGCGCGCCCCGAGAGCGCTGGAGGGCCGGAGATGGGCGCGGACGGACTAGGCTCCATAACGGAGCGTAGTTGCCGCCCGGTTTCGGCCCGGCTGTCCAGGTCAGGGGCGTACTGCGGTCCGCGTCACGTCGTCGATCATTGAGCGCGTGAGCGCCCCAGATGCGACGATGTCAAGGGACTGACATCGGATGTTGGCTACGGAGGCCCCAACGCGTGAACATCGTCGTTACCGTCAAGCAGGTTCCTGACACCTGGGCGGAGAAGAAGCTCGACGCCGCGGACAAGACCGTCGACCGTAAGAGTGTCGACAGCGTCATGAACGAGATGGACGARTACGGGGTCGAAGAGGCCCTGAAGATCAAGGAAGCGCACGGGGGCGAGGTCACCGTCGTCACGATGGGACCGGCCAAGGCGGCCGAGACGATCCGCAAGGCCCTGTCGATGGGCGCGGACAAGGCCGTGCACCTGACGGACGACTTGCTGCACGGGTCGGACGCGCTGGCGACGTCCGCCGCGCTGGCGAAGGTGATCTCCACGCTGTCACCCGACATCGTCATCACCTCCAGCGAGGCTTCCGATGCCCGTGGCGGCGTCATCGGTGCCCTGTTGGCGGAGCGGCTGGCCCTTCCCCAGCTCACCCAGGCCCGCAAGGTCACGGTGGATCCGGCCGCGGGTAAGGTCACGATCGAGCGTCTCGCCGACAACGGCTACGCCCTGGTCGAGGCAAGCCTGCCGGCCGTGGTCGCCGTGGTCGAGAAGATCAACCAGCCGCGTTACCCTTCGTTCAAGGGCATCATGGCGGCCAAGAAGAAGCCGCTGACGACGTTGTCCGCCGCGGACGCGGGTCTGGACGCCGGTGCGGTCGGGCTGGCCGGCGCCACGTCGACGGTCGTTGCCTCGGAGCCCGCGCCGCCGCGGTCGAGTGGCACGATCGTCAAGGACGAGGGCGACGGCGGCACGAAGGTCGCGGAGTTCCTCGCGGCGCAGAAGCTTATCTGAGGGGTTTTGTCCGATGGCTGAAGTTCTCGTGCTCGTCGAGCACGCCGATGGTGAACCCAAGAAGGTCACCGCGGAACTGCTGACGCTCGCCCGTTCGCTCGGCGAGGCCGCCGCGGTGTTCCTCGGAGCGCCGGGCACCTATGCGAAGGCCAAGGAGTACCTCGCGCAGTATGGCGCCGCCAGGGTCTACGTCGTCGAGTCGGAGGACGTCGTCGGCTACGTGGGCGCGCCGGCGGCCGAGGTGCTGGCCAAGCTGGTCGCGGACGCGTCGCCGGCCGCCGTTCTGGTCGCCGCCACCGCGGACTCGCGGGAGATCGCGGCCCGCGTCGCCGCGAAGACCGACTCGGGCCTGATCTGGGACGCTGTCGCGCTGACCCCCGATCTGGTCGCCACCCAGGGTATCTTCGGCGGCTCGAYGATCGTCACGTCGAAGGTCGTCAAGGGTGTTCCGGTGGTCGTCGTCCGGCCGAACTCGACGGCGCCCGAGGCCGCCCCGGTGACGCCGTCCGAGCAGACGGTGGACATCGCGATCTCCGACGCCGCGAAGGGAGCCAAGATCGTCGACCGCGTCGTCGAGGCGAAGTCCGGCCGCCCGGACCTCACCGAGGCCCAGGTCGTCGTCTCCGGTGGTCGCGGTCTGGGCGCCGCCKAGCACTTCACCCTGGTGGAGAAGCTGGCCGACACCCTCGGCGCCGCGGTCGGCGCGTCGCGTGCCGCTACCGACGCCGGGTGGTACCCGCACCAGAACCAGGTCGGGCAGACCGGCAAGACGGTGTCCCCGCAGCTCTACATCGCGGTCGGCATCTCCGGCGCGATCCAGCACCGGGCCGGGATGCAGACGTCCAAGACGATCGTCGCGATCAACAAGGACCCGGAAGCGCCGATCTTCGAGTTCGCGGACTACGGGCTGGTCGGCGATCTGTTCAACGTCGTCCCGCAGCTCATCGAGGCGATCGAGAAGCGCAGGGCCGGCTGATCGATCCCGCGGACCGGCCACGGCCGGGCGTCCATCCGTCTCGGCGAGGGTGGCGCCCGGCCGTCGTTTAGGATCCACGCCCGTGCGTCACCTCCGCGGGTCCTCGCGCACCCGGAGCACCACCAGCGTGAGGTCGTCGTGGTCGATCTCGCCCGCGTCCTTGAGCTGGTGGGCGAGCCCCTCCAGGTTCGGCTTGCGTAGGTCGGGAAGTCGCCGCCAAACCTCCGGATCAGTCCACGGCAGGGTGTAGAGCCACTTGCTGATCGCGTCGCTGCCGAGCAGGAAGACCTCCCCCGCCTCGGCGAAGCCCCGCCGCACCCGCACCGGCCAGCCCTCCCCGGTCGGCGCGAGCCGACGGGCCCGCCCGAGGTCGCTGGGCACCAGGTCGGGGGTGCTCGTGAAGGCTGCCGATGCGGAGTACGGGAAGAACTCGGGTTGCGCGCCCGCCAGGATGGCCTTCGGCGAGGGCACCCGGACCAGGCAGGAGTCGCCGACCGCGATCGCCTCCCACTCCAGCCGGCCGTCGTGTTCGTTCTCCTCGCTCCTGAACTGCAGCCCAAGAAACGTGGCGAACGCCGCTTCCGTCGCACCGACGCCCTGGAACCGCCAGTCGTCGGGATCGACCGTCGGCGGGCTCAGGTTCCAGATCCTGATCGTCTCGCGGAACCATTCGTAGATGCCCTCGGCCGAGGCCCCGATCGGCGGCGGCGCGTTGACGTATCGCGTGACCAGCAGGTTTGCCCACCGCCGCACGTCGACCCCCTCCGACGCGCCATCCGCGACGGCCGCCCGCCGGCGCGCCGTGCTCACCATCGTCGCGTCTTCGGAGGCATAGCCGCTGTTTTTCGGCAGCCASACCTGCACACGGCCCGTGACCCGCACTCCCGCACCTCTCCTTCCTCGGGACCCACCGCAGCCGTCGGCCCACCGCCCCACTCAGGCGTCGACCTGAGCCACCTGGGTGCCGACGGTGAGGGCGAGGACGATCGCGTCGGGTGTCGCGTTGGAGACGAATCCCCGGGCGCCGGGCCGGGTCTGCACGCCCAGGCGCTCCGCCGCGGTGCGCATCAGCGGCGGCAGCTCGCTCGACATCCGGAACAGCCCGCGAGCCCACTCGTCGGACAGCTCGGACTCGGCCGCGGGGAAGGTGGTGGTGGTCTGCGCGACCGCGGAGATACTGATGTTGAACAGCAGCAGGTTGCCGTCCGCGGTGCGCAGTGACCGTAGCCGGTCGGCCCACATCTGCACCTTCTCGGGCTCGCCGTCGGTGGCGGCTCCATCGGTGATGTTGATGATGATCGGGGGGAAGGAGTCCTGGTGGCTCTGGGCCCAGCCGGAGGCGAGGCTCCCGGCCATGTCGAGGGCGGCGCACATCGGGGTGAGGCCCGCCCCGAACGGTTCGAACCACACTGGCATCGAGGAGCCGTGCCGCTCCTCCCGGCGCAGTACGCAGGAGAAGAGGTCCGGTACCGAGACCAGCCACTGGCCGGCGAGCGCTCCGGTGAACAGTGAGCGGGCCTCCTGGCCGCTGTAGCCGAGCACGGCGATGTCGTAGTAGGGACGCGGACCCTCGCCGCGCTCCTTGCTGCACCGACGGATGATCATCGCGAGGGTGTCGTTGACGATGTCGGCGAGGGCCTGCGCCTTGGAGATGCCGGGACGCCCGGCGATCGGGTAGTTCATCGAGTCGGACTGGTCCAGCAGAAAGATGAAGCAGCCCGGGGCACGCCGGTCGATCTGCTTGGTGTAGGGCATGGGCGTCGCGCTTCCTCAGGAATCGGATCAGTACCGGGGGAGTCGGATCAGTACGGGGGGAGGTGGTCGTCGGCGGAGAGAGCGCCCGGGGGATCGTCCGCCGGGTTCGTCGGGAGGATGTCCGGCCAGGGCTCGCCGGCGCCCACCCGCCATGAGTTCGGACATGCGCGGCAGGCGTAGGACGCGTCGACCTGGACGCTCCCGCACGAGCACTGCGGGTCCTCCAGCAGCGTCCGTCGATCGATCACCTCGACTCCGATCGGATGGACGGCGGCGCCCGGTCCCGGGGGGGCCGGGCGCCGAGGCGGGAGCGGACGCTGGGAGGCGGCCGGCGGGAAGTCGGCCGGCGGTGCCGGCCGCGGGTACCTAGCCGGCCGGAAGTCGGCCGGCCGGAAGTCCCGGGGCGACGTCGGTTCCGGGTAGGTGCCGCGACCGGTCACGGCGTGGATGAAGCCGGCCAGCGGAACCACGGCAAGGCCGACCGCGAAGATCAGAAGCCAGCGCAGCGCGGTGCCGATCCGGCCGGGGCCGTGGGTGCCGTCGTGCACCGAGGCCGGCACCAGGACCTTGTCGTCGTCACCGATCGCCTCGACCGTGTCCGGAAGTGCCTCGGCCACCTTGTGGACGTCCGGGCGGGCAMCCGGACCGACGGCGACGAGCAGCCGGGCGCCGACCTCGGCGAGCCGGGGGACGTCGGCGGCCGGCACCCCGAGCAACGAAACGCCGGCCGTGGACGATGCCGCAGGTGGGGTGTAGGCGGTGAAGACCGGGCCGTCCTTTCCCGTGCCGCGGGTGAATCGGGGCGGGAGCGGGACGTGGAGCAGCTCACCGTCCTTGAACGGATGATCGGCCACGGCGTCCGGGTTGATCCCGAGTGCCGCGGCGATCTGCTCCCGGGTCTCCCCGGCCCGCACCTTGTACTGGATGAACAGCTCGGGCTCGTCCGGCTGCGGCGCCGACGACGCCACGAGTATCACCTGGTTGACGTCGTTGCCGCCGGCCGCCCGCAGGGCCTGGTCGGCGGAGGTCGTCACCAGGATCCTGATCGGCGACGGAGCCGTTCCGCCTCCGCCCGAGATCAGGCCGACGACGGCGATCGTGACCGCGGCCACGAGGATGCAGACCCCGATGATCCGCCGGTGGCGGCTCGGCCACGCGGTGTCGTCCGGCCCGCCTGACGGCGCCATGCCGCCTCCCATCGGTTGTCTCGAGTGTCTCGAGCCTTCGGTCGTCTGGTGTCATCCCACGGTGAGGATGATCAGGATGAGTGCGAGGATGGCCAGGGCCGCGAGGACGAGAGCCGCCGTGCGCGACCCGGAGCCGCGGTTCGGCACGGATCCGGAGGGCGACGCCCGCCGCGCCCCGTCGCCGGCCGCGGAGGTCGCGCCGGCCCGGCTGGAACCCGAGGCGTCACCGGCGCCCGCGGCCGTGCCGCCCTGACCCGCCGAGGGACCGGTGTTCGGCGATGTCCTGGTCGTCGCGTCCCAGAGATTCCGTCCCGCGGCTGGGGTGGCCGGGGTGCCTGGGGTGGCTGGAGCTCCCGACGGAGAGGGCGGGGTCGGCGGGGTCGCCCAGCCCTGGCTGGGATCGATCGGCTTCGTCGGGACGGACGCCTGGCTCGGTTCCCACCAGGAACTCCCCGCGCCGAGGGACGGCGCGACCGCCTCGCTGACAGGCGCGTCCGGCAGGGCGCTGTCGGCGTCGCGCAGCAGCGTCGGCAAATCGACGTCAACCGCCGGCGGCCCGAGACAGAAGCGCCTCAGCAGCGGGACGAGCCGACGGACCTCGCCGTCCCGGCTTGCGGCGAGTCGTGACCAGATCGGCGTGTGGTCGGGCTGGGCGAGGTCGGACGCGCTCAGGATGAGGTTCTCGTCGCGGTGGAACTCTTCCCACAGGGCCGGGTCGGCGGCGACCGCCAGCACCGAGAGGTAGATGACGAGACCCGGGAAGGTGTCGACGCGGCGGTCCCAGTAGCCCGTCGACTGCCGGCGGGGGTGCTGGTAGTGGCGATGTCCATGCTCGTCCGGCGGCAGGTGCGCGACCRCCGGGACCCAAACCGAGTCCAGGTCCACGAGGCGTACTGAACCTTGTTCGGTGACGAACACGTTGCCGTGCTGCAGATCGCCATGGGCGATCTCGGCCTTGCTCATCTCACCGAGTAGAAGCTTCCATCCGGCGGCGAGGTCACGCAGTGCTTCCGGAGATGCGAGGTGCTGGCGGACGTAGGTCCGCAGGGTGGTGCCCTGGACCTGGTCCATGACGACCACCGGCCACCATTTCTCGCCGACCCGCACTCCCTGCGCGACCCACTCGGCTTTCGGGAAGGCTGACAGTACCCGATGACGACGTAGATGATTCGTTACCGCCGCATAGCGTTCGGCTCCGCCGGTCAGCGGCCGGGTCGGACAGCGCAGCGYGAAGGCACTGCCCGTCGCCGCTCCGAAGAAAACGACCGCCGACTCGCCGGTGACCTGCACCGGGGCACCGAAAGCGTCCCGTTCGAACCGGGCGGTCCGCAGCCGTGGATCCGTGAATACCTCCGCGCCAGTGGAGACCGCAGCCTCGAACTGACCACCATTCGGCCAAACTCCCGCGCCGAGCACGCCGCTTCCCCCTGGGACGGACCGTCGGAAGTAACCGCCACCGTCGTTCAACCGGTGATCGTCCTTGCCCGTCGGACATTAGCCGACCGCGGATCGGCTTGTCCATGTGCTCGGCGGCCGAGAAGCCCGTGGACCTCAGGTGATCGCCGTGAGCCCGCCTCAGGATGGTTTCTTCGTGGAGGCGACCGCGATCGGGGATCGGCCTGTCGCCGGCCGCCCCAACCATTCAATCCCACAATTTCACGGGGTCGGGTTCGCGGCGGGTCGGGTTCGCGGCGGGTCGGGTTCGCGGCGGGTCGGGTTCGCGGCGGGTCGGGTTCGCGGCGGGTCGGGACTGGGCCGTGGCGGCCTGCCGGGTTTCGTGCGCCGGGTTGCGCGTTCCGCGGGGCCGAGGTCGGTGCGGGCCGATCGCGGGTACGCTCCACCTCTTCCGTCGCTCCAGGTCGGGAGAGACCAGGTTGGTACCGGTGGTGGATGTCGGCCTCCAGGCCGGTTTCCGGTGGTCGGAAGGGTTGCCGAGGGCGGACGGGTCACAGCCGGGTTTCAGTTACGGCCGGGTTTCACGAGGTACCGCAGGTACCGACGGTCGATCGGCGAGCAGAGAGGCGCCAGGACGATGTCCCAGTCGCAGGAGGCGTTCCAGCCATGGGAGGCGGGCGGGCCGCGGGACGTCCGCGCGTCGGGCAAGGAGCCCGCGGGTGCGGAGCCGGCGCGTGCGGACGGCCGGAAGACCTTCGCACTCGCCCTCGACATCGGGGGAACCAAGATCGCCGCCGGTGTCGTCGCGGGGGACGGCACGATCGCCGCTCAGGCCCGTCGCTCCATGCCGGTCCCGCGTCCGGCTTCACCGGCTTCACCGGCTTCACCTGATCCGGACGGCGCTGGGCCGGCGTCGGCCCGGGCGGCAGGGGTCGATGCCGAGGAGGTCTTCGCCGTCGTCCAGGACTGCCTCGACGAGGCGCTCGCCGCGGCGCGGATGCGTCCGGACGAGATGACGGGACTCGGCTGCGGGTGYAGCGGTCCGATGGACTGGCCGGTCGGTGAGGTCTCCCCGTTGAACATTCCGGCCTGGCGGGGATTCCCGTTGCGGGCGCGGCTGCGGGACGCATACCCGGGCGGCCCGGTTTTGATCCACAACGACGCCGTCGCCCTCGCCGCCGGCGAGCACTGGATGGGTGAGGGCCGTGGCGTGCGCAACATGCTCGCCGTCACCGTCTCCACCGGCGTCGGAGGCGGCCTGGTTCTCGGGGGCCGGTTGCTGCACGGCACATCCGGCAATGCCGGCCATATCGGTCACATGGTGGTGGAGGCCGACGGACCTCCTTGTCCGTGTGGGGGACGTGGATGTCTGGAGGCGCTCGCGTCGGGTCCGCGGACGGTGGCCTGGGCGATCGGCGAGGGCTGGGTGCCTTCGGGGGATCAGCCGGCCAACGGTCGCGTGCTTGCAGCCTCGGCACGGGCCGGCGACGGCGTCGCCCGGCGGGCCCTCGCCCGCGCGGGTGCTGCGGTGGGAGCCGGACTGGCCTCCTGCGCGAGCCTGCTCGACCTGGAGGCCGCCGTGGTGGCTGGCGGGTTTGCGCAGTCCGGCCCGATCTTCTGGGACGCGCTGTCGGCCAGTTTCGATCGTCACACGGGGTTGGCGTTCACCCGGCGGATGCAGATCAGACGGAGCTCCGATCCCAGCCGGATCGCGCTTCGGGGGGCCGGCGCCTTCATCCTCGCGCCGGAGCGRTACGCCTGGGAGGGCTAGTACCGGCCGGTACGACGTTTTCTAAGACGTCGCCTGGTGTGTCGGTCTCGCCTGGTGTCCCCTCCTCCTCAAACATGCCTCGCTGGCGCGTCTGCCCGGCCTCACAGCCTCGCGGCTGGGTAGACGCGGGAGGGGCAGGTGTAGGGAGCGTGCGGATCGGAGGTTCGGGTGGTTTGGGGATCGCTGACCGGGGTACCCCCGCATCGGACCCGGTGTCTGCGCCGGCGGGCGGACGGCACCGGTGAACGAGGGACGAGGCGGGCCTCGGCAGCGGTTCGGCGAGGGAGGGAATCGGCGCGGGGGCCCGGAGGTTGTCAGCTGCAGGGATTGCGCACTGTCAACCGTCGGTGCCAGAAAGTTATGTCCTCGCGTCCGCTCACCATGCCCGGACTCGTGTATAGTTCCTCTTCGTCGCCCACCGAGCTCCTCCGGGAGCCGGGCGTCGCGCAGGACCAGATCTCCTCCGAGGGGGCGTAGACCCCCCGAGGAAACGGGCCGCGGACGGTGCGATAAGGTACGAGAGTGGCAAACACCGGTACGTGGGTAGGTTAACTACCGGGCCGGAGTGATTTKAMACAATCAAGCCAAAGCTCATAATCTAGGAAAAACGTTCCGGTTGATCGCTTTGAACGCGAACGTCCGGAGTGTGCAAGAAGGTAAGATCTGTTCGGATGTGAACATTTCGCACAAAAAGAAGCGATTTGACACCGCCGGGCAAGCCGAGTAACTTAAAGAAGCACCAGAACGAAGCCCTGAGGGTGGAGGTCTGGTAGCGCCTGCTCCTTGAGAACTCAACAGCGTGCCGATTGTCAGTGCCAATTGTTTTACCCCGTTCATGGCCTGGCTGGGTGGTGTCCCACGTGGTGGGGTGGCTGTCTGGTTGGGTTGTGAGGGATTCCTTTGSACACGGTGGTGGGCCTGTGAGGGTCTGCTGTCGATGTCGGGGTCTGTCGATGTTTTTGCATCGGCGCTCTCAATGCATTGATGGAGAGTTTGATCCTGGCTCAGGACGAACGCTGGCGGCGTGCTTAACACATGCAAGTCGAGCGGGGAGCTTCGGCTCTCAGCGGCGAACGGGTGAGTAACACGTGGGCAAYCTGCCCCGAGCTCTGGAATAACCTCGGGAAACCGGGGCTAATGCCGGATATGACATTGCCGGGCATCTGGTGGTGTGGAAAGATTTATCGGCTCGGGATGGGCCCGCGGCCTATCAGCTTGTTGGTGGGGTGATGGCCTACCAAGGCGACGACGGGTAGCCGGCCTGAGAGGGCGACCGGCCACACTGGGACTGAGACACGGCCCAGACTCCTACGGGAGGCAGCAGTGGGGAATATTGCGCAATGGGCGGAAGCCTGACGCAGCGACGCCGCGTGGGGGATGACGGCCTTCGGGTTGTAAACC